>NZ_JBNPLX010000028.1:0-34280 GCF_050313695.1 Bariatricus sp. SGI.161 | reverse complement strand
TGTATGGACTAGTCATCCAGTCCATACACTTTTTTTGCATTTATTTCAGTCTGTTTTATGACCTCCTCACCGGTCATCCCCTTCAATCTTGCAATCTCTTCTGCAACATATTTGATATAAGAAGAATTATTACGCTTGCCACGGTTCGGTTCCGGTGCAAGATACGGGCAATCGGTCTCCAATACGATAGATTCCAGAGGAACCGCTTCTACTACTTGCTTTAACTTCTTGCCATTTTTGAAAGTGACAACTCCTCCGACCCCTATATAAAATCCTAACTTCACATATTCCAACGCCATCTCTTTTGACCCAGAATAACAATGAATGATTCCTTTCAGACCCTTCGCATATTCCTTCATGATCACGAACGTATCTTCAGCCGCATCCCGACTGTGAATATTCACCGGTAGATTCAACTCTCTCGCAAGCTCCAGCTGCCGGACAAACCACTCCTTCTGCACTTCGCGTGGCTCTACATCCCAGTAATAATCCAGCCCAATCTCACCAACCGCAACCACCTTCTCTTCCTGGCACCAGCCTTTCAGCACGGCAAACGTCTCCTCATTTAGATCGCCCACATGATCCGGGTGCACCCCGACCGCCGCATAGACAAACGGATACCGCGTCGCAAGCTCCATCGCCCTCTCGCAGCCTCTCAAAGACGCTCCCACATTCACAATCGTGCCAACACCAAGCGACGCCATAGAACCAAGAAGCTCCTCCCGGTCGTCATCAAACTGCTCATCATCATAATGCGCATGCGAATCAAAGATCATTGGGGACGGGGGTTTTTGAGTTTTCCTCCGTCCCAGATTAAAATCTCCCTGTCCCTTTTTCAATTTACCCTGTCCCCTTTTCAAATTACAACAATTTTGCGCGTAACTCTTCTGGTGTCTCCATCGACAGCATTGCCGGTGCAATATCGAACACGGTTCTTGCACCGCTTTCGCCTTTCTGTGACAGTCTGTAAGCTGCTCTTGCATAGGCAATTAAGACGCTCGCGGTAAATTCTGGATTGGAGTCCAATTTCAGAGAATACTCAATAACGTGTTTATTGCCTGCATTGCCAGTCTCACCGCTTCGGATAACGAATCCGCCGTGTGGCATCTTGCTGTGATTTTCCTTCAATTCTTCTTCAGTGATAAATGTTACCGTTGTGTCATATTCATCGAAATAATTTGGCATGGTCTTGATAGCTTCTTCGATTGCCTGAAGATCAGCGCCTTCTTCCGGTACCACATAACATTCACGGAGATGCTTTTCTCTTGTAGTAAGCTCCGGCTCACTTCCGCTTCTGACACGGTCAACTGCCTCTTCAATCGGAACTGTGTACTGGATGCCATTTTTCACTCCCGGCACACGACGAATCGCATCAGAATGTCCCTGGCTGACACCTTTGCCCCAGAATGTATACGTACTTCCCTGCACCAGAATGGACTCTGCATACAGACGATTCAGCGAGAACATACCCGGATCCCAACCTACGGAAATGATTCCAATCTTGCCGCCAGATTTTGCCTCGCGATCCATATTTGCAAAATATTCCGGAATCTTTGCGTGCGTGTCAAAACTATCAATGGTGTTAAAATTCTTCACAATCTCAGGACCCATAACCGGAAGATCCGTTGCAGAACCTCCACAAAGCACCATCACATCAATCTCATCCTTCATCGACAGCATGTCATCAAAACGCTTCACAGCCACACCCTCTGTGTGAATCTGCACACTCGCCGGATCTCTTCGTGTAAATACCGCTTTCAGCTCCATATCCTCATTGCGCGCAATCGCAAGCTCCACACCTCTGCCGATGTTACCATAACCTACAATACCAATTCTAATTTTCTCCATAATTCCTTCAAACCTCTTTCTTTCAAAAAGGTACACCCCGTTTTACAAAAAGGTACACCACATTTTTCATTTGGGGACGTAGACCTTTTAAAAAGGTCTACGTCCCCAAATTAACAAATTTCCGCCCCGGCGGGCATGTCTTTTTCTGGTGTCATCAATGCCAGATTGCCGTCTGCGTCTTCTGCGCACAGGAGCATGCCTTCGGACAACACGCCTGCTAATTTGGCTGGTTTTAAGTTTACAAGTACCATGACTTTTTTGCCGACCATTTCTTCTGGTTTGTAATGTGCCTTGATGCCGGATACGATCTGTTTTACCTGGCTTCCGATTTTTACCTGTGAGCACAGGAGTTTTCTGGACTTCGGAACTTCTTCACAGGCGATGATCTCTCCGACCTGGAACTGCATCTTCCCGAAGTCGTCGAAGGTGATCTCTGGTTTTGCTTCGATGTCTATGACTTCTTCTTCCTCTGCGGAAGCTTCTGGCTCTTCTTCTACCGGTGGATGAAGTTCTTCTACTTTTTTCATAACTTCATTGATGTCCAGTCTTGCGAAGAGAATCTCCGGTTTTTCGGTTACTTTGCCGTCGCCAAGCTGTGCCAGGATCTTTTCGGATGTCTCTGGCATGAAGGATTCCAGAAGTCTTGCGCCTGCTTTGATACTTTCAATCAGGTTGTAAAGCACGGTCTCCAGACGGTCTTTTTTCGCTTCGTCTTTTGCCAATGCCCATGGCATGGTCTCGTCGATGTATTTGTTGCAGCGTTTGAACAGTGTGAAGATCTCGGTAATGGCATCTGCCACACGAAGATTCTCCATCTTGGCATCTACTGCCTTTGGTGTATTGTCTCTTACTGCTTTCAGATCGGCATCTACTGCCTTTTCTTCTTCTGTCTCAGCAACACCTTTGTCGGTCACTACACCGCCGAAGTATTTATTGGTCATGGAAATGGTTCTGTTAACCAGGTTTCCTAATGTATTTGCAAGGTCAGAGTTCATACGCTCTACCATCAATTCCCAGGAGATAACACCGTCATTTTCAAATGGCATCTCGTGGAGTACGAAGTAACGTACGGCATCTACTCCGAAGAAATCTACCAGTTCGTCAGCGTAAAGCACATTTCCTTTGGATTTGCTCATCTTTCCATCTCCCTGCAGAAGCCATGGATGACCAAATACCTGTTTCGGAAGTGGCAGATCCAGTGCCATCAGGAAGATTGGCCAGTAAATGGTATGGAAGCGGATAATGTCTTTTCCGATCAGATGCAGGTCTGCCGGCCAGTTCTTCTTGAACTGTTCTGTGCTGTCACCGTCACAGTCGTATCCGATTCCGGTGATGTAGTTGGTCAGCGCATCCAGCCATACATAGACAACATGCTTTGGATCAAAATCTACTGGAATTCCCCACTTGAAGGAGGTTCTGGATACACACAGATCCTGAAGTCCCGGAAGCAGGAAGTTGTTCATCATCTCATTTTTGCGGGATACCGGCTGAATGAATTCCGGATGTGTATTAATATGCTCAATCAGGCGGTCTGCGTATTTGCTCATTCTGAAGAAATATGCTTCTTCCTTGGCTGGTTTTACTTCTCGTCCGCAGTCCGGACATTTGCCGTCTACTAACTGTGATTCTGTCCAGAAGGACTCGCAAGGAGTACAGTACAGACCTTCATAGGATCCTTTGTAAATGTCTCCCTGGTCATATAATTTTTTGAAAATCTTCTGAACCTGTTTCTCATGAT
Source organism: Bariatricus sp. SGI.161 (assembly GCF_050313695.1). Lineage (NCBI taxonomy): Bacteria > Bacillati > Bacillota > Clostridia > Lachnospirales > Lachnospiraceae > Bariatricus > Bariatricus sp. SGI.161. Next base: position 30,694 of record NZ_JBNPLX010000028.1, on the reverse strand, counting down.
CTTCATCCGTTGTGCGGATAAATTTATCATAAGAAGTGTTCATCAGATCCCAGATTCTCTTGATCTCTCCGGCCACATTATCGACGTATTCCTTCGGTGTGATGCCTGCCTCCTGCGCTTTCAGCTCAATCTTCTGACCGTGCTCATCGGTACCGGTCTGGAAAAATACATCATATCCCTGGCTGCGTTTGTAACGTGCAATCGCATCTGCCAGCACGATCTCATAGGTATTTCCAATATGCGGTTTGCCGGATGTATAGGCAATCGCCGTTGTGATATAATATTTTGGTTTATCGCTCATAATTCCCTCTCCTTTTTCATTGTTCATAAATATGTCTGACGCACAAGACGGTTATTTTCGCAGATGTTCTCTCTTCTACTTCATGACCACAAAATGCCACCACAAAATACCCCCACAGATCATCCTACAGATTATTTTATAAATCGTATAGAATAAAAAACGCCTTCTCTGAATGTTCCAGATCTTATATCCGGAAAATTCAGAGAAGACGAGAAATCCCGCGTTACCACTTCTGTTTACCTCCTGCCTCACGGCAGAAAGCCTTATTGGGTGTCGAAAACATCCTGCCGCTGTAAAGGGCGGTTCCCTTCATGAACTTACGATGTTGTGCGCCTCGCACTTCTTACTCCGCTCATCCACGCCGCTCCAAAGCCATCTTCTGCCATATTCCATCCATCCCTCTCAGCCTTCGGATCTCTATCCCCGGGAATTCTCTGTAGGACTTCCTATTGCATACTCTCTTCATCACTGCGTTTACATATTTATCCGTAGTAAAAATCGTAGCATAACGAGGGCTTCGATGTCAAGATATGCCAGAGAATAAAAGCCCATTTTTCCACATTTTCATAAGTCAGATAACAGGCCAGCCATCTCACAACTGCAGATCCAATGCCTTAAAATGCATAAAGCGCATCTTTGGCTCCTTTTCTTCGACAAAAAACCGATCCAGCACGCGACAGGTCTTTTGAAACCATGCAAGACGCTCTTCTTCGTTTGTTTTATCACATAACGCTTCATACAATTGAATGACACGAATCAATAGCCAGTCCAGCCGCTCTCCGCCGGCCATGGTATGTTCTTCACAAAGTGGAAGATACCCCAGAAATGCAAGTTGTTGATTTATTTTGTCCAATGTAAGCTGTGGAAGATTAAAGATGATCAGATGCCGCAGCATGGTCTTTCTCGGGATCTCACCTAATAATTTCATCTGTCTTGCAAATTCCGATTCATAACTTGTACTGGTAATATGACGTAGCAGAATATCAGAATCCGCTGGAACGACCGTATCTATATAATGAAATGCATCCGTAAAATACAGATGCCTCAGACAGGCCTGCGGATTTTCCGGGGAAATGTTCAGACAGGCCATTCTCTCTGGTGATGCATTTTGGATATACGTATATGCCAATTTCTTCATATAATCTTTCTTTTCCCGGTAACGGACATCCGACAAATCCATTGACGCATCATAGACATCCAGACACCGGTCATAGTAATTCTGCAGTAAGTAAGCCATTTCTTCCGGCAACAGCTCCAAAGCCTTCCCCAGGCACAGACACTGCTCCCGGTTCGCCGGCGCATATCTGCCGGTCCGCCAATACCGTATCTTCAAAGCTTCTGAAGATTTTGCCGGTGCACGTCCATACATACGCTCATAGAGAAAAGCATCCGTTTCCTGCTTGTTTTTAAGCTGATATTTGCAGCGAATCCGCACATGCCTCTCCTTAAGCCACTCAAGTTCCGGGCGTTCCTGCATCCCCATATGGATGCACTCCCTTGCAAGCGCAAGAACTCCCTCTGTTGTATATAAATGATTCATTCTTTCATCCTCCAGATAACATTCGCACTTTGCTGTGTGTAAATTCACATTTCTCACACACATCCCTGCTACTATAACTTTATTCGCATTAGGAAGACCTACAGGGACACCAACGCCGGAAATCAATTGGTAATAAAAATGTTAAATTTCACCTTATTGATGGGAAAACCTAGAAATGCTAGACTTCTATCATGTATGAATATCTCTATCATTCTAAGAAAGGAAGAAACACATATATGAAAAAATGGATGAGAAAATTATGTGGGGTGTCACTGGCATTGGCAGTGGCCTGCAGTATGATGATCACCTTACCTGTTTTTGCTGAAGGGGAAGGAGAATCCATCATCTCTGTTGCCGGTGTACCTAAAGATGCAATCATGGCTGGAAGCAAACTGGATCTTATCTTCTCGATCGATTCCGAAGAAGTAGAAGATTACACAGACCTCTATCTTGTTATAAGCGGACCTTTTACCTCCACCGAGGGAACTACAGACGAAGATGGGTATATTACGATTAATCTTGAGAATACGAACCCAGTAACTGTACCCGTAATAATCAATTCAGATGCTTACCCCGGGGAATCTGGCGGTGAAGTTGACTTATATGGTACTTATGTAGATTCTGAGACAGGTGGATCTGAAGAGCCTGAATTCATTGACTGGAATTTCTTTGACCTTACAATCCAGCAGATCTTCTCTATCGAACTGACTCAATGGAATCCAATCAACGAGGCAGTTGCCGGAACCCCTTACCCATTTGCTGTAACGGTTACAAATAATACGGATTCTCCGTTGAAAGATATCACGGTTACAGCCGGAGGGCTGAATTTCTTCACAGAACTCTATCATTGGAAGGCAATCATTGATTACGAGGCAATGGAAGGAGTAACGATTGACAGTCCTGATGCGGTAATACAAAGTCTTGCCCCAAAGGCATCCGTCACAATCAAAGGTACGATTACTTTCCCTGCCGAATCAATCGGTGATGATACACACCTCTACATTGATGTGAGCTGCAACGATTTCGAAGATTATTTAAACGGTTACGGCAATCTTACAGATAGTTATCATTTCCCGATAGTCGCTTCACCATCCTCTGGCAATCAGGGTGGACAAGGCAATGGTTCTCAGGGCTTCGCCGGGCAGAATACAAATGGACAGAATACCGGTACTTCAACTGCTGTTGTGGATAATGTAGCTAACACTGCAAATGCTTCTTCCGTAGTTAAAACCGGAGACCCTGCCGAGACAGCAGCACCTCTGGCAGCTCTACTCATAGCAGCATCTGCAATTATAATCGTCTTGAGAAAAAGAAGAACTGTTTAAACGGATATCAAACAGCTTAAGTAAAAAAAGACATCGATATGTTTCTTAATTACTAAATAAGATTCATCTCGATGTCTTTCTCTTATCCTTCTTCCGATACATTTTACATGGGCTGCATTTAGAATTTTCTGCATTGCAAAATAATTTCCCGCATATAGTGATACAAATCATTTTTTCAGGGACCGTCATGACAAAAATCTCTAAGAAACGCTCTGTGGCAATTGTTTTTTCTATTGCCATTCTTTTCTTCTTATCCGCAGAGCTGTTCCTACATCTCGACAAAAGCGAAGATCAGCGTTTTCTTGAATATACACATCAACTTTTCTGCACGGAAGTCTCCGGCAGTACCATCACACTTCACTATACATTAAAAGATCCCGAATCCTTTGGAATCACGGATGCCCCGGTAACCTACGGTACTTGTACTACTGACACCGGAGCCATCTGCGCTTCTGCGGAAAATGCACTTGCACTTCTTCAATCTTACGACCGCAGCCGCCTTTCCGATGAAAACCAACTCACCTATGATATACTGGAGGACAGTCTGGCGGATACTCTGGCAGAATCTAAATATGCACTGTACGAAGAACCTCTGGCGCCTCTGACCGGCACCCAGTCTCAGCTTCCGGTACTTCTGTCGGAATATCAGTTCTATGGCTCTTCCGATATCGATACCTACCTGGAACTTTTGACCAAAACACCAGAATATTTCCGTTCTATTATCGAATTTGAAAATGAAAAATCCGAGATGGGGCTATTTATGGCTTCTTACTCCGCCGATGACATTATCAAAGAATGCCAGGCATTTATCAATATGGGGAATTCCAATTATCTCTATTCTTCTTTCGAAGAACGACTGGATTCTCTGGATCTTACGGATGCACAGCGCAATACATATATAGAAGAAAATTCCCGATGTATCGAGGAATACATTTTCCCGGCATATAAAGAGTTAATAGAAGGCCTGACCGCACTGCGCGGCAGCGGAAAGAACCATAATGGACTCTGCTATCTGCCAGACGGAAAGAAATATTACGAGGTTCTGGTCGCCAGTGAGACCGGCTCCTCCCGCAGCATTCCAGAACTTCAGCAATTGACACAAAATCAGATGATCGATGATCTCACGGCTATGCAAGAAGTGTTGACCCAGGAACAATCCGCCACCGAAGAAGCTTCCGTCTCTTCCGACATATTTAAAACACAGGGGGCGATCCTGGAAGACTCCAATCCCGCTGCCATCCTGACAACGCTAGAATCCAAATTGGAGGAAGACTTTCCTGAGCCGCCACAGGTGAATACGCAGATCAAATACGTCCAAAAATCCATGGAAGAGTATCTTAGTCCGGCTTTCTATATGATTCCAGCCATCGACAACACCGAAAACAACGTCATCTACATCAATCAGGGACATCTGCCCGACGATCTGTCCCTGTTCACGACCCTTGCCCACGAAGGATACCCCGGCCATCTGTACCAGACCACCTACTTCGCCAGCCAGAATCCAGATCCCATCCGCACGCTTCTGAATTACGGTGGTTACACCGAAGGCTGGGCCACCTACAGCGAGATGCTGAGCTATTACTACGCTCCCATCTCCAAAGCACAGGCCACACTTCTGCAGAAGAATAGCTCCGTTATCCTCGGACTCTACGCCCTCGCCGACATGGGCATCCACTACGACGGCTGGACCCTGGTCGACACCGTATCCTTCTTCCGAAGCTACGGAATCACCGATACCAATACCATCGAAGATATCTTCCACCTAATCATAGCCGATCCCGGAAACTATCTGAAATATTATATTGGATATGTCGAATTTCTGGAATTAAAAAAAGAAGCAATCGAAAAATGGGGAAGTGAATTCACACAAGAAAGATTCCACAAAGCCGTGCTCGACATCGGGCCAGCGTCATTTGAAGAATTGGGGACGGGGGTTTTTTCATTTTCCTCCGTCCCAGATTAAATTTACCGTGTCCCTTTTTGATTTTACCCTGTCCCTTTTTGTAATTTTTACCCCAATACTACCATTATTGTGAATCTCGCTGAAAGCAACTGTGCATTACTTTATTTACTGTGTTATACTAAAAATTACTTAACTATGAAAAAGAATGGAGATTTTTATATGAAGCTAACAATATTAGGAACCGGAAATGCTGCCGTATCAGAATGCTACAATACTTGCTTTGCCATTTCGGATGGCGACAGACATTTTCTGGTGGATGCCGGCGGCGGAAATCGGATATTAAAAGTCTTAAAAGATACTGGAATCGAGATTGCTGACATTCATGATATCTTTGTTACTCACGAGCATGTGGATCATGTTCTTGGGATCATCTGGCTGATTCGCATTATCGGTCAGAAAATAAATCAGGGTAAATATGACGGTGACTTACATATCTACTGCCACAGAGAATTGTCTGAAAAAATTCAGTCAATCGCCAACATGACCATTCAACAAAAGGTCTGCAGACATATGGGCGAAAGAATTCGGTTTGATATTGTAGAAAATGGTGACCAGCGCGAAATCCTTGACTGTCCGATAACCTTTTTTGACATTGCTTCTACAAAGGCGAAACAATTTGGATTTACCATGCGGCTGAATAATGGCAAAAAATTCACTTGCGTTGGAGACGAACCATACAACGAAGTCAATTTTGAATATGTAAAAGGCAGTGATTGGCTCTTACATGAAGCCTTCTGTCTGTTCGGCGAAGCGGACAAGTTCAAACCTTACGAAAAACACCACAGTACAGTAAAAGAGGCCTGCCAGCTTGCAGAAAAACTCGGGATTCCTAACCTTCTGCTCTATCATACCGAAGAATCACATCTGGCAGAACGGAAAAAACTATATACCGAAGAAGGTCGGCAATATTATCATGGAAATTTGTTTGTACCGGAGGATTTAGAGACTTTCACACTTTAAAGTGTTTCATTTTCCTCGGACTACCATAAAATTTAAGAATTGCATTCGTCAGATTTGTTGAATTTTATGTCGGAAATTGTTATGATAAAAGAAATTTAACAGGGAGGGATCGCTTGTGTCTGAAGAAGTAAATATGGTTAAAGAAGAGAATATCGAAAGCAAGTCTGATGCAAATAAAATCGTGCCGATTGGAAATAAATCAAATTCAATAGAAGCAGAATCGCAGATAACAGCAGATAATTCTGTTAATCCAGTACCTGACGGAGATGTAGATTCTGCTGCAGCAAAAGAATCTATTGCGGCTGAACGTTCAGAATCTTCTACAGAATCTGCAACATCAAATGAATCTACAACGTCTCACACTACAGAGCAAAAAGCTTCCTATGAATACGACGATTTCGATCATATAGATTGCGATGAAGAAGAAAAACCACGTAGGCATTTCTTCCGTTCCCGCGCCCGTGATGTTGAGAACACAAGGGACAAATTGATTCTTTCGCGTATTAAAGATGAGAATCTGATGGATTATCTCAAGTTAGAGCAACAACGATTAGAATTTCTGCAACAGGCAAAAGAAGTGAAAGAGAAGCGACTGCTGATCGCTTTCCAGCTAACGATCTCTCTGGCGGCCATCGTTGCTATCGTATACCTGCTCAAAGACAATCCAACGATTTTGATAAGCATTTTATATATTGTCGGTATCATCGCCGCCTTGAATATTTGGAAAAATCCACGCAGCAAGAACAAGGATAAAGACAAATAGTAAAATTAATAGTGATTAGATACATATTCTAAGGGCTGTCATAGACAGTCCTTTTTCATTCTATATTCATATTTTCCTCAGACCATCATCCCGGCTAGGATCACACTTGCAATCAGTCCGGCAAATGTAGCAAACATGGCACCTCCCAGTGTATATCTTGTTTTCGTTACTTTCGCCGTCATAAAGTACACACTCATTGTATAAAAAATAGTTTCTGTGCACGACATACTGATAGATGCAATCAGTCCAATATAAGAATCTGTGCCATACTCCTTATATACATCCAACAAAAGTCCCGTTGCGGCCGATGAAGAAAACATCTTCACGACTGTAAGCGGCACCAATTCACCGGGAAAGCCTATGTACTCAGAAAATCTCCCAATAATATCTGACAAAAAATCAAGGAACCCCGAAGCCCTCAATACCCCCACTGCAACCATTAACCCTACCAATGTCGGAAGAATCTTAATCACCGTATAAAATCCACTTTTCGCCCCCTTAATAAAAGTATCATAGACATCCACCTTCATCAAAACACCATAACTTACAATTCCAAAGATAACAAGCGGAACAATAAAATCCGTCACATACATCAAGATTTTCACATAAGTTCCCCATTTCATATTTCCCATATAGTTGCTTACATTATATGTAGGGACAGGGTTTTTTATAATTGAAAATCTTTCTTACTACGCATATACTACTTATTAGGGTTTTTATGATATAAAATACTATAAATTGTGATGGTGATAGATATGAAAACATGTAACATAAAAACACATAACATGAAAACGCAACAGAAGAAGGATTTTGGTCAGGGAAGTATTGCTGCAAATATTTTGCGTCTTGCAATTCCTATGACTTTGGCGCAACTAATTAATGTCTTATATAATGTCATTGACCGGATCTACATCGGTCATATCCCGCATACTTCCACAGAAGCTTTGACTGGAATTGGACTGACTCTGCCTATTATTACGATCATCACTGCTTTTGCCAATCTATTTGGCATGGGCGGAGCTCCTTTATTTTCCATGTCCCGCGGCGCCAGGGAAACGGAACGTGCGCAGAAGATCATGGGAAATTCTTTTACTATGCTTTTATTATCTGGAACGGTCCTGGCCATTTTGTGTTTTGTATTTAAGCATCCGTTATTATATCTTTTCGGTGCCAGTGATGTTACTTATCCTTACGCTGATGCTTATCTTCGCATTTACCTGCTGGGAACATTATTTGTCATGACCAGCCTTGGTATGAACAATTTTATCAACGCTCAGGGATTCGGGATTACCGGAATGTTGACTGTTTCAATCGGTGCTGTCCTCAATCTGATATTAGACCCAATATTTATCTTTGGTCTCCACATGGGTGTTCAAGGCGCCGCCTTGGCCACCATTATTTCCCAATGCGTTTCTTCCATCTGGGTCTTTCATTTTCTCATCGGACAAAAAGCAATTATCAAATTGACCAGGAAATCTATGACACTGCAGCCATCGCTGATCAAAGAGATTACCGCTCTTGGCATGGCTGGATTTATTATGGCAATTACTAACGGTTCTGTCCAGATTATCTGTAACGCAACTTTGCAGAAATATGGCGGCGACTTATACGTTGGAATCATGACCGTTATCAACTCTGTCCGCGAGATTATTACTATGCCGGTTAATGGAATGACAAGCGGTGCTCAACCCGTAATGAGCTTTAATTATGGCGCCAAAAAATACGACCGAGTAAAATCTGCCATAAAATTTACCACCCTATTCTGTATCCTTTTTTCCCTCGCAGCATGGGCACTGCTATTCTTCTTCCCGCGCTTTTTTATCCACCTGTTCAACAGCGATCCTGAACTTTTGGAAAAAGGCGTACCCGCCATGCATTTATACTTTTTCGGAATCTTTATGATGGCTTTACAATTTGCCGGTCAATCCACCTTCACCGCATTGGGTAAATATCGCCACGCAGTCTTTTTCTCCTTATTCCGAAAAGCAATTATCGTAATTCCACTCACTTTATGGCTTCCAACAATTGCTAACCTCGGAACAAATGGCGTATTTCTGGCAGAACCCATATCCAATTTTGTAGGTGGAACAGCCTGCTTCGTTACAATGATATTCACAGTATGGAGAAAATTAGAGAAAAGCGACAAATAGGTACAGGGCATTTTTCATTTGGGTACACCACATTTGTAAATTGGGGACGTAGTACTTTTGCAAAGTACTACGTCCCCAATTTACAACATATCCTATACTAAAAGCTTTGCAAGGTGTTTATTATGTTGAATTATCTTTGGGCAGCTATGATTCTTCTTGGAATTATTTTTGCAGCTTTTACAGGCCGTATGCCGGATATTACCAATGCTGCTATTGATTCCTCCAAGGAGGCTATCTCTTTGTGTATTACTATGATGGGGGTCATGTCTCTCTGGGTGGGACTAATGGAAATTGCCGAGAAAGCGGGGCTGATTCAAAGTGCATCCCGCAGAATCCGACCGTTGATTCGCTTTTTATTTCCCAATCTTCCGGTAGGGCATCCTGCTGAGGAGCATATCACAACGAACCTGATCGCTAATGTATTAGGGCTTGGATGGGCAGCGACTCCGGCGGGCCTGCGGGCAATGGAGGAACTTGGTCGATTGGAGGAGGATCGAAGGAGCGGGCGTCAGCCGGGACCAATTCAAAAAAGGGGTGTGGCAAGCAATGAGATGTGCACGTTTTTGATCATTAACATTTCTTCTTTGCAATTGATTCCTGTAAATGTTATTGCTTACCGCAGTCAGTATGGGAGTGTGAATCCAGCAGCCATCGTGGGCGCCGGGATTATCGCAACATCCATAAGTACATTGGCTGCATTACTCTATTGTAAGATTATGGACCACTCATAAGCTGTGAAAACTTGCTGCCCGAGGGCTTTCTCCAAAAGTACGGCAACGAAATAGGGATACCTGACGCACATTTGTCGGTATCCCCTATCTATTTCTTCCATTACAGTCTTAATTCATTTTTTCAGCATTGCGTAACATCATGGGTTATCTGGTGCAAACTGCAAAGCTTTCATCGTATACTTCCTTTTGTTGATTTTAATATAACACATTGACTCCTTATATGGAAATACATATAATAAGCTTATATTAATACCTTTTAAGTATGATGGAACGGAGATATTTTACGATGGAATTAAGACATATTCGTTATTTTCTGGCGGTTGCCGAGGAAATGAATTTTACAAGGGCTGCAGACAAGCTTTGTATTGCACAGCCTCCGCTAAGCCGTCAGATTCAAGATCTGGAAAATGAATTGGGCGTGAAATTATTTATCCGTAATCCGCATGCGCTCCAGCTTACAGAAGAAGGTCAGTTATTTCGCCAATATGCCATCCAGGTGATCGATCTGGTAAATAAATCTACGGAAGAAATCCGCGAAATGAAGCAGGGACTTCAGGGAACTCTTTTTCTTGCGTCCGTAGAGGGCCATGCTCCCCGTCTGTTTTCCGAGTGGATTGCGGGCTTTCATCAGCTTCATCCTCATGTCCAGTACAATCTCTGGAACGGGAACTCAGACGATGTCGTAAACCGCGTCATGAAGGGATTGTGCGATCTGGCGATCATCATGGAACCTCATAATGCAGAAGGTGTGGAAGCACTTTCCGTCTATAAAGAGCCCTGGATTGTCATGATTCCGTCCTCGCATCCACTTGCACGTCATGAAGAAAGCACCATTGAATTAGCGGAATTGGCACCTTATGACCTTATAATCCCTTCGCGTGCATCCCGTCTCCAGGAAATCAGCGGATGGTTCCAGATGACCGGTCAGAAACCTAAGATCTGCTGCCGGATTGCCCATATGCTCAATGCCTTTGAATTAACTCGCCAGGGCGTCGGAATTGCCATATATCCCGCTTCTGCAGCAGAAGTGGGCATAAGCTCTGACATTTGCATAAAAGAACTGGTCAACCCTTCCGTGACGGTTTCCTATGTCTTAATCTGGAACAAGGATCATCAACTATCCCACGTCGCCACGGAATTCATTCATTATATAAAAAAACATATTCCTGATTCTGAGTAATCTATTTGCCGGCGGATCTATCCTGCGATTCTAGCATGCGATTCGCCGGTATATATTGCTGACGGGCTTATACAGCACCGCAATCGCAACAACCATAAATATAGCATTGATCGCTGTCGCCGGAATTGACACGACCGATCCGACAAATGCCGCCGCAAATCCACTTCCAAGCAACATCATCTTAATCGTTCCCATCACAAGCTCGATCAGAATATTCAAACAGCCATAGATAATCGCACAAATAATCGCATTTCTATACTCCTTTTTCTTATCCTGCGCTGCTCTATTCTGAAGCAAATAAAAGATCGCTCCCACAATCAGACATTTTACCATTGTCTCGATAAAGACCTGTGGAATATCCTGAATATAACCATTCAATATATCAAATACAATCAGACCGATCGTTCCAGATATCGCGCCTCTTTTTCCGCCCTGAAGCAATAACCCCATTACAACAAAAATATGTCCAAAATGCACAAATGGTGTTCCTATCGCTGCCGGGAGCGGGATGCGAAATGCCTGTATTCCCAAAAATGTAATTGCTGCAAAAAAAGCGGTAATCACCATCGCTTTTACATTATCTCTCGAATTCGTTTTCACTGTTTCTGCCTCCATCACTCTTCCTACCTTTCTCTACACTCCTTTGATTTTCCAAATTATGTTATCATCAATGTGGATTTACAAAAACAGCCAGTTATTTTATATTTAACCATGCCACTTGATTATTTATGGACACACTTACTCATTTTCTAAGAAAAATCTTAAATTTTCAAATTCTGCTTGCATTTTAGGAATATCGGGTATAATATACACATATAGATGATGTAGTTTTAAAAACTACTTATTGTGATTTCAATATTTCAGGAGGTGTTACTATGGCACAGTCAATCGAAGAACACATCAAAGACCCAGGAAGCGCCATCACACATTTCATCGGAATGCTCATGGCTATATTTGCAGCAGTACCTTTGTTGATAAAGGCCGCACACGAACCAAGCAGGATATACGTAATCTCAATCGCAATCTATGCGATAAGCTTAATCCTATTATATGCGGCAAGCACCACATATCACACTTTTAATAAATCCGAGAAAATCAATACAATCTTAAAGAAAATCGATCATATGATGATCAGCGTACTCATCGCCGGAAGCTATACACCAATCTGCCTGCTGGTCCTCAAAGGGAAGACCGGAATCATTCTCCTCTCTATTGTATGGGGAATCGCAATTGTCGGGATTCTGATCAAAGCATTCTGGGTATACTGTCCAAAATGGGTATCCTCCGTGCTTTATATCGGCATGGGATGGACCTGCGTGCTGGCATTTACCCAACTGCTCAACTCCATGTCACCGGCTGCTTTCGGCTGGCTCCTCGCCGGCGGAATCATCTACACCGTAGGCGGAGTCATCTACGCATTAAAGCTGCCACTCTTCAACAGCCGCCACAAATACTTCGGCAGCCACGAGATCTTCCACCTATTCGTTATGGGCGGCAGTGCCTGCCACTTCATCGTCATGTACGCATTCGTACTTTAAAATTGGGGACGGGGGTTTTTTCATTTTCCTCCGTCCCAAATTCAAATATCCCTGTCCCTTTTTCAATTTACCCTGTCCCCAATGATCTTTTCTTTCTCTTTTCGTCGCATATGCTTGATTGCATACTCTCTTTTCATAGCCTCTTCTTTTGTTTGAAACTCCTCATAATACACCAACTTTACCGGTCGTCTTGACTTGGTATATTTCGCTCCTTTTCCCTCATTATGGGCCTTTATACGCTTTTCTATATCATTTGTCCAGCCAGTGTAGAGGGTTCCGTCTTTACATCTCACAATATATGTATAATTCATATTCCTGCTCCGACTTACTTTTCATATTGTTTATTATTATAGAAAAATTTCAACAATTGTCAAATGGGGACAGGGTAATTTGAAAAAGGGACAGGGATATTTGAATTTGGGACGGAGGAAAATGAAAAAACCCCCGTCCCCAAAACTTATTCTTCTGCCAGGTATTCGACTGGATTTACTGGTTGTCCGTCTTTTCGCATCTCGAAGTAGACGTTGCATCCTTCTACGCTGTAGTATTTGGTCGGCTGGCTGACATAACCTAACACGGTCTTTGCCTCCACGTAATCGCCGACTTTAACCGGTACTTCTTTGAGCTGACCGTAGAATAGTTCGTATCCATTGCCGATATCTACGTTAACGGTCGTTCCGGTCTCTGCCGTGACATCGATGGATTTGACGATTCCGGCTGTCGCGGAGATGACTTGGTCACCTTCGGCACCGGAGATAATGACTGCCGGATTGTACTTATACTGATCCAGGGTCGAGAAATATACGGTCTTGTCCATACTGTAGCTCATCAGGATCGTACCGTCTACCGGCCACAGAAGTGTACTGTCTTCATTAAAGCTTAAGTTCGTTCCGCTTCCGGATGTACTTTGTACTGCACTTCCGTTTCCACTGGTACCACCTGTATCAGCAGTGTCTTCCTGATTCTGGTCTTCCTGCTCCTTAGTGTCATCTTGATTGCTGACAACCAGATTGTTGGCCTCTTCCGCCGGTTCCGTATCTTTTTCATCTTCTGTATCATTGGTTTCCTCCGCCCGCGCAAGCTGTTCTTTTTGCTGTGTCGTTTTATAGTCATTGAATGTATATGTTCCAACTATTGCAATTGCTGCCACAAAGCATAATACTGCCGCAACGGTAGCAGCCTTCTTTTTCTGCGAAGGCTTCTGCTTTTTATTCATCTTATCACCACCTCTGACTATATTTTTGCCAGATCGTGATGGTCTTATTCTGTATCCAGTAATATTTCTGCGACTTCTTTGATTTCGGTTCCTTCAAAAAAATATTGTAAAATCTCTTCATATGTTTTGCCGTTTTTTGCCATTTGATTGGCTTCATACTGGCTCAGGCCCAGCCCGTGACCGATCCCTCTTGTCGTAATCCGAATCTGTCCGTTGCAGCGCTGTATGGTAAAGCATCCCGAAGCCAACTTGTATGTATTGCGAAATTCTTCGCCGCTGACATTCTCCTGTCCGACACGGACATTCAACACATATCCTGCGGTATCTGTTGCCGTAATCTCTACATCCATATCATCCACTGTCACCGTCTGCAGCTGCTTCTCGGCCTCGATATCTTCCGGGCATTCTACAATCTTAAGGTAAGGATAATCTTCACTTTCCAAGACCTCTTTGGCATCACGAGTCCATCCATTACTCAGCCGGAAAAATGGTGTCAGTGCCAGTGTATCTCCGTAATTGAGCACCTGCCCTTCGGTCTCACTCCAGATCTCCTCAAGCTTATGATAATATTTCGAATATTTGCTCCCCCATGCCTTTTCCATCTGCTTCTGTGTCCAGAAATCACCCTCCAATACCGTATCGCTTCCCGACTCATGAATCTTCTTATAGACATCCGTCCGTACCAGAATCGCCTGTGCCTTTAATGCCTCTTCTTCATAAGATGCCGGGATCTCCTTTGCTAACATTCCCACACAATATTCCTCAATCGGCATCTCCACTACGGTTCCTGCTGCAGCATCCCCACCGGCAGCTTCATCCCCTGAAGCATCCGCCACCCTTACTTTCACACACGTCTCATCCACATGCGAGTAAGAAGTAATGCTTGGCCCATTCAGGAATACCGTGACCACATATGGCAGTAATATAATAATGATGACATAACATCCGAATTTTTTGAACTTTGCTCGCATAAAAATACCCTCCCATACACTGTATGGAAGGGCCGTATATTTTATTCTATTTTTTCACGATTTGAACATCTTATTAATACTCAGGAACCTCATTATTCACTTCAACAGTCACCTTATCCAGTTTCCAGATATCATCCACATATTCCTGAATGGTTCTGTCAGAAGAGAATTTGCCACAGCAAGCAGTATTCAGAAGAGCCATCTTCGCCCATCTTTCCTTATCTTCGTAAGCTGCTCCTACCTTCTCCTGTGCCTCTGCATAAGCGCGGAAATCTTTCAGGATAAAGTACATATCTGCACGATTGCCGCCCTTGGTGTTCAGAAGAGAATTGTACAGGTCGCGGTACATCTTTGTGTCACCATTTGAGTAGGTTCCATTTACCAGCTGGTCAACGACTTTGCGCACATCCGGGTCACTGTTGTAGATATCCCATGGATTATATCCGCCATTCTGCTCAAAATTAATAACTTCATCAGAACTCAGACCAAAGATAAATGCATTCTCAATTCCGACTTCTTCCACGATCTCTACGTTTGCACCGTCCATGGTTCCAAGAGTCGGAGCACCATTTAACATGAACTTCATATTACCGGTACCGGATGCTTCTTTGGAAGCTGTTGAGATCTGCTCGCTGACATCTGCTGCCGCGAAGATCATCTCTGCATTGGATACACGGTAATCCTCGATAAATACAACTTTAATCTTGCCGTTGATGCTGCGGTCATTATTGATGACATCTGCAACAGAATTGATCAGCTTAATGATCTGTTTTGCACGGATGTATCCTGCAGATGCTTTGGCACCAAAGATAAATGTTCTTGGGAAGAAATGTTTCTCTGGATGCTCTTTGATCTGATTGTACAGATACATAACATGCATAATATTCAACAGCTGACGTTTGTATTCGTGGAGACGTTTTACCTGTACGTCAAAGATAGATCTTGGATCTACTTCGATTCCGTTGTGCTCCAGAATATATTTTGCCAGACGCTCTTTGTTCTTATACTTAATATCCATGAATTCCTGACAAGCCTTCGGATCATCGGCCAACGGCTTCAGTCCACTCATCAGAGACAGGTCTGTGATCCAGTCCTTGGTTCCAAGCTTTTCGGTTACCCAGTCAGCAAGAAGCGGGTTACCATGCATCAGGAAACGTCTCTGCGTGATACCATTTGTCTTGTTGTTGAACTTCTGTGGCATCATCTGGTAGAAATCTTTTAATTCCTGTTTCTTCAGAATCTCTGTGTGCAGTCTTGCCACACCGTTGACAGAATAACCGGCAACGATTGCAAGATGAGCCATTTTCACTTGGCCGTCTCTTAAGATTGCCATGCTCTTAACCTTATTCTCATCACCCGGATACATTGCACGGATCTGCTCGATAAAGCGGCGGTCAATCTCCTGAATGATCTGGTATACACGAGGAAGCAGTCTTGAGAACAGGTCGATCGGCCATTTCTCCAGAGCCTCTGCCATAATGGTATGGTTGGTGTATGCACAGACTTTTGTGGTGATCTCCCATGCTTCATCCCATCCCAGATTCTCTTCATCCAGCAGGATACGCATTAACTCTGCAACTGCAACTGTCGGATGTGTATCATTCATCTGCACGGTCATCTTCTCATACAACTTGTGAATGTCGTCGTGTTTTCTCTTATATTTTGCAACTGCTGCCTGAAGACTTGCAGATACGAAGAAATACTGCTGTTTCAGTCTCAGCTCTTTTCCTGCATAGTGGTTATCATTTGGATACAGTACTTCTACGATGGTTTTTGCCAGATTCTGCTGTTCAACTGCCTTGTGATAGTCTCCACGGTCAAATGACTCCAGCTGGAAGTCTACGATTGGCTCTGCATCCCAGATACGCAAGGTGTTAACCACATGGTTATTGTATCCAACGATTGGGTAATCATATGGAACCGCCATAACAGATTCGTAGTTTTCCTGTTTAAAGCGAATATCCCCAGTCTGATTATCGTACTCAACACGGATATTTCCGCCAAAGCGAACTTCCTTGGCATATTCTGGTCTTCTTAATTCAAACGGATTGCCGTCTTTCAGCCAGTTATCCGGTGTCTCTACCTGATAACCATTTTCAATCTTCTGTTTGAACATTCCATAGCGATAACGGATACCACAGCCATATGCTGCATATCCCAGAGATGCAAGTGAATCCAGGAAGCAGGCCGCAAGACGTCCCAGACCGCCATTACCAAGTGCCGGATCCGGCTCCTGATCTTCGATGGCATTGAGGTCAATTCCCATCTCGTCCAATGCTTCTTTTACTTCTGTATACGCTGTCATGTTGATCAGGTTATTACCGAGTGCTCTTCCTAACAAGAACTCCATAGACATATAATATACAATCTTCGGGTCATCTTTGTCATACTGTCTCTGTGTTGCAATCCAGTCATCAATAATCGCTTCTTTTACCGCATAAGATACTGCCTGGAATAACTGTTGAGGCGTCGCTTCTTTCACGGTTTTACGAAACAGATGCTTTACATTGCTTTCCACTTCTTTTTTAAATGCTTCTTTTTCAAATCTTGGATTATACATAATATTTTCCCTTCCTTTACTCAAGCCTGGGGCAAGATTATTTTCTTTCCACGCCAAGTGTCACTTTTTCTCCATTGATCTTCCACTCTTTTACATAACCTGAAGGTGTAGCTTTCTCCACCTTCAGTGCAAGTGTTTCATCTCCAATAGTCTCTGCATTTGCTGCAAATACTTTCTCAGCCTTCTCTGTTCCTTCATAAGTGATCTCAATCTTATCCATCACTTCAAAGCCAGCTTCCTTACGCATGGTCTGTACTTTACTGATGATCTCACGTACAAATCCTTCTTCCAGAAGCTCTTCTGACAGATTCGTATCCAGAACCACTGTGATACCATTATCATTTTCAGATACATAGCCTTCCATCTGAGCGCTTTCAATCAACAGATCTTCACGGAACAGTGTAATCTCCTGTCCGTTAATATCTAACTTCAGGGCATCTGTAGCATTCAACTCATCCATTGCTGCATTTCCGTCGATCGTACCGAGCGCTGCCTTAATGCCTCCTAACATTTTACCATATTTTGGTCCCACTGTCTTTAGTTGAGGTTTGAAAGAATATGACGTAAAATCACGGACTTCTTGTGTAAATGTCATAGTTTTTACGTTCAATTCGTCTTCCACGATCTCCTGATAGAATTCTGGAAGCTCAAAAGATGCCTTCACATACATCTGTCCAATCGGCTGACGGTTCTTGATGTTTGCAGCATTTCTGCAGGCACGTCCCATCACTACCAGCTTCAGGACTTTATCCATGTTAGACTCCAGTTCCTCATCGATATAAGCATCATTTGCAACCGGGAAGTCACACAGGTGAATACTTTCTGGCGCATCCTGATCAATGCTTCTTACCAGATTCTGGTAAATATCTTCCGTCATGAACGGAATCATCGGAGCTGCAACCTTGCAGACTTCTACAAGTGCTGTGTACAGAGTCATGTAAGCATTGATCTTATCCTGCTCCATACCCTTTGCCCAGAAACGCTCACGGCTTCTTCTTACATACCAGTTACTCATATCATCTACAAAATCCTGCAATGCTCTTGCTGCTTCCGGGATTCTGTAATTGCCAAGATCATCGTCTACTTCTTTGATCAAAGTATTCAGCTTGGACAGTAACCATTTATCCATAACGGATAATTTATCATATTCCAATGCATACTTGGTTGCATCAAATTCATCTATATTCGCATACAGTACGAAGAAAGCATAAGTATTCCACAGAGTTCCCATGAATTTGCGCTGTCCTTCGGTTACTGCTTTTCCGTGGAAACGATTTGGCAGCCACGGAGCACTATTTACATAGAAATACCAACGAATCGCATCTGCACCGTATTTCTCCAGTGCGTCAAATGGATCCACCGCATTTCCCTTGGACTTACTCATCTTCTGTCCATTCTCATCCTGCACATGGCCCAGAACGATAACGTTCTTATATGGCGCCTTGTTGAAGATCAGAGTAGAGATCGCCAGCAGAGAATAGAACCATCCACGGGTCTGGTCTACCGCTTCGGAAATGAAATCTGCCGGGAACTGCTTCTCGAACAATTCCTGATTCTCAAATGGATAGTGGTGCTGAGCAAATGGCATAGAACCAGAGTCGAACCAGCAGTCGATAACCTCTGGAACACGATGCATTTCCTTGCCACAGATCGGACACTTAATCGTCACTTCGTCAATATATGGACGGTGCAGCTCGATATCATCCGGGCAGTTGTCAGACATTTCCTTCAATTCCGCAATGCTGCCGATGGAATGCTGATGTCCGCACTCACACTCCCAGATATTCAGCGGAGTTCCCCAGTAACGGTTACGGCTGATACCCCAGTCCTGAACATTTTCCAGCCAGTCGCCGAAACGGCCCTTACCGATACTTTCTGGAATCCAGTTGATGGTATTATTATTCGCGATCAGATCGTCCTTAACATCCGTCATCTTGATGAACCAGGATTCGCGAGCGTAATAGATCAGCGGAGTATCACATCTCCAGCAGTGTGGATAACTATGCTCGAACTTCGGAGCGTCGAACAGCAGACCTCTTGCTTCCAGATCCTTCAACACTTCCGGATCAGCCTTCTTCACAAATAATCCGGCAAATGGAGTCGTCTCTCCCATATTACCCTTCTCATCAACCAGCTGAACAAACGGCATGTCGTACTTGCGTCCGACCTTAGCATCGTCTTCACCAAATGCAGGTGCGATATGAACCACACCAGTACCATCTGTCAATGTTACATAAGAATCACAGGTAATAAAGAACGCTTTCTTATTCTGCTTCGCTGCACAGTCATAAGCACACTGATACAACGGCTCATATTCCTTGTACTCCAGATCCTTTCCCTTATAAGTCTCAAGGACTTCATAATCAGCGGTTCCCTCAGCAGCGCCAGACTTCTCAGCCAGACCGCCAAGAACCGTATCCAGCAGCGCGCCAGCCATGTAATATACATAACCATCCGCAGCCTTTACCTTCACATACTCCTCATCCGG
Source organism: Bariatricus sp. SGI.161 (assembly GCF_050313695.1). Classification (NCBI taxonomy): domain Bacteria; kingdom Bacillati; phylum Bacillota; class Clostridia; order Lachnospirales; family Lachnospiraceae; genus Bariatricus; species Bariatricus sp. SGI.161. The sequence continues at coordinate 11,008 of NZ_JBNPLX010000028.1, read as the reverse complement.
GTTCACACAGAGACCGATATTAGACGGCAATGTCCAAGGCGTCGTCGTCCATGCCAGGAAATAAGCATCCTCGCCAATAACCTTGAAACGAACGATTGCAGAACGCTCCTTGACATCCTTATATCCCTGCGCAACTTCCTGCGCAGACAGCGGAGTTCCACAACGCGGGCAGTAAGGCACGATCTTGAATCCCTTATACAGAAGACCCTTATCCCAGATCTTCTTTAATGCCCACCATTCAGACTCAATAAAGTTATTATCATACGTAACATACGGATTCTCCATATCCGCCCAGAAACCAACAGTACCTGAGAAATCCTCCCACATACCCTTGTATTTCCACACACTCTCTTTACATTTCTTAATAAATGGCTCCAGACCATACTCCTCGATCTGATCCTTTCCATCCAGGCCAAGAGCCTTCTCAACCTCCAGCTCAACCGGCAGACCGTGAGTATCCCATCCAGCCTTACGCGGAACCTCATAGCCCTTCATCGTACGGTATCTCGGAATCATATCCTTGATAACACGCGTCAGCACATGCCCGATGTGCGGCTTGCCATTCGCAGTCGGAGGACCATCGTAGAACGTGTAAAGGGCATTTCCCTCACGCTCCTTCATACTCTTCTCAAAGATGTGATTCTCCTCCCAGAACTTCTCAGTAGCCTTCTCCCTGTCCACAAAATTCAAATCTGTAGAAACCTTCTTATACATAATAACCTCCTTGGGGACGTAGTACTTTTGCAAAGTACTACGTCCCAAAATAAAAAATGTGGTGTACCTAATTGAAAAATGCCCTGTACCCAAAATGATTTTTTTGTAGAAACAGAACAAAAAAGCTTCCGTCCTGAATAGGACGAAAGCTGTACTTACGTTTATAAACCACCTAAACATACTATCATATGTCTTCTCTGTAACGGGCGAATCCCGGCAGCCTTTACTCGGTTCAACTTACCGCCTTTCAGGAACTGCAACTCGGAAGTGATATTCAGATATATTCTACTTGTATCAGGCTCCCACCATCCCCGATTCTCTGCATCGTTCAAATATAACCTACTGTCTTCGTCAACATTTTTCTCAATATGCGGTATTATTATACTGAAAAACCCCTTGATTCGTCAAGGGATTTTTTCACAATGATTCTGCATATTTTTCGTCACATTGTATAAAGGGGACAGGGAAAATCGAAAAAGGGACAGGGATATTTTAATTTGGGACGGAGGAAAATGAAAAAACCCCCGTCCCAAATTACTTTCGTTTTCTGACGATCAGCGTGCGTAAAAATACTGCAATCAGCACCAGTAATAAGATGCCGGCTACGAGGATGATGATTTTTTCGGCCAGGGATTTTTTGCCGAATTTCTCGACGAGCTTTTCCCACAGATTTTTCTCATTCTCTTCAGATTTTTCTTTTGTCTGTGCTTGCAGCTCTTTGACATCCTGCACTTTTGCGGAGTGTTCTGCCAGATAAGATTGGCTTAGCACAGCCCGGGCAGAGCCAACTACTTGATCATCATAGCGATATTCTAGTGTGGCCTCTGTACTTGTCCCGCCATCTGGAATAATCTCCATAGCCAAGTCTGTGAATTCCACGCCATTTGGCACCACGGCATATCCACTACATTCATCCACATCTTCTGATGTTTCGTTCTCTGCCACGGAGATCTTCTGGAAGTTGGCAAATGCATAATCGAAGAGATTTCTTGTATCGGGGTATATATTTGCCCCGTGGGTACGCAGTACGACGCACACCAACTGTAAGTTTCCGTTATCTGCCATGGTGATCAGCGTAGACAGTGCATCGGACGTGTATCCGGTCTTTCCACCAATCGCATATTCATAATAATTCGAGTTCCCTGGAATCAGCATCTTATGCTTCTGCTGGAAGACGTGCTGCTCCGTGGTCTCTGATTCAGGAATCTCGTAATTCAAAGTCTGTACAATACTGAAGAATTCTGGATACTTGAACAACTCTCTTCCAATCAGTGCCATGTCCCTCGCACAGGTATAATGATTCGGGTCGTGCAGCCCATTGGTGTTCACGAAATTCGAATTCTCTCCGCCCAGTTCCTTGCACCGGGTATTCATCTGTTCCAGGAACCAGTTATAATCGTAACCGGCATTGATTCCCACACTTTCTCCCACCGCATAAGCCGCCTCATTGGCCGATGCAAGCAGCATTGCGTGCAATGCCTGATCCAGCGAGATGATGTTGCCTTCTTTCAAGCCCACCGAAGAATCTCCCGGCTGCAGAAATGCTACGCTGTCATGGGAAAATGTCACCGTATCCGTCAGCTGTCCATTCTCCAACGCCACTAACGCTGTCAGCACTTTGGTAATACTTGCCGGATAGTGGTGATCGTCAATATTCTTCGCATACAGGATCGCTCCCGTCTCTACCTCCATCACAATCGCCGCCTCGCCGTAGGTTCCGGGTCCCTGAGGCCAGTTCTCCCACCCATTACTCTCAACCGCCATCGCATAGACCTGCTGCTGCAACTCCTGCTCCGCTTTTTCGGCTTTCTCCTGCTCCGTCAGCCCTTCGTCCCCCTCTTCTGCCGCCTCTGTGGCCGATGCCGTCAGGATCATTCCCGGACAGATTCCACCACATAAGATGACCGACAAGATGACCACCATCAAAAAGGCCGCCAGGATCTGCCTGCCTCTTTTCATAGATATTTCCTCCGTACATTCCGAGCACTCTTTACAGAGCACGCTCTATATCTCCCATTTATTTTATCATATCTCCCTCTTTATTTCCACGTACAATATTTCCATGTACAATGTTATGCACAATATGAATACTCTATATAAATCAACACCCGCGCACCATACACAAAAAGGAGAGTACACGCCTCTCCTTTTATCACAAACCATATTAAAGCCTTACCATTCATGCAGCCATCCAGCAATTAATACAGCAATTCCTCCAGGAACTTCTTATTCGCATCAAAATCTATCTCCAATACTGCCATCCCCTCATAGGTGATATCCGTATAAGTTCCATCCTGCGGAAGACTTGCCTGCTGCATCTTCAGATTATCTACCGCCAGGACATCCTTGGCCATATCGTAGATCTCTGTCACGCTCATATTCGTCTCAACTTGATTCATACAGTAATTGATCAGCGAGAGAATGGAGGAAGGATCTTTATCTTCCATTACTTTGCGGTATATTCCGTACATGACGCTCCGCTGCCTTCGCGTTCTCTCAAAATCACTTCCCAGCGTACGGTTTCTGGCATGTGCCAGTGCCTGAGAACCTGTCAGGATCACATCGCCGGACTGGATATTCGGCATACCGTTCTGACGATAATATTCTGCCTCTTCTTCAGAAATATATACCTTCACGCCGCCGATCTCGTCGATAATGCCAACCAGATTTTCAAAATTAATGGTAATATAATTCTGAATATCCAGATCATAGGTCTTATTAATGGTATTGATCGTAAGACCGACCCCTCCATATGCGTAGGTATGACCAAGTCTGCTCTTACCATAGCCATCAATATCTACCAGAGAATCTCGTAAGAAAGAAACCACCGTAGATTTATTTTCCTTTTTGTTAAATGAAACCAGCATCATACTGTCAGAACGTCCCATGTCTGAATTCGGATCTCTGGAATCTGTACCGACCAGCAGCACATTGTATACCTCGTCATCCTTCTGGTCCGCCTCTGCAATTTTTACAGACTTCGCCTTTGGATCCACCTCATCTGCAGGAACGATATCAACCGTGTCTTTGTAGAATTTCCAGATAATAGAACCATAGACACCTACAATCAGCAGTATCACTGCCAATATGACAATTCCTATAATTTTCCGCTTTTTATGCTTTCTGAAAAACTTCATCTACAGTGCCTCCTTAATCCTTAATGACTCGTCCGTCTTGATCCTGTGTTCCTTTTTCTGCATCCGTATTATTTCCATAATGACTCCGGCTTCCATAACGCCCATAGCCGCCGTAACGCTTATATCCATAGCTGTAACCATATCCATATCCACGGCTTCTGCCTGAACTGTCACTGTTAAATACATAACCGATGATGTGGATTCCGCTCATCGCAAGAGCCTGCACACCTTCCCGGATCTGCCTCATCTTCGTATGGTCATAACGCACCACATAGAGCGCTGCATCCACATATCGTGCAAGTACCGGGGCATCTGCCAGCAATCCTGACGGGGCCGTATCAAATATGACAACATCCGCCTGCTTGATCAATGCCTGAACCAACGCCCGCATGCTCTTTGAACTCAGAAGCTTCGTATTTCCTTCGTCATTCTCACCACCGTAGAGCACCTTCAGACTTCCATTTTGCACTTCTACATTTACCATAGCATCCTTAATGGCAACTTCCTTTTTCAGAACCGCTCCAAGCCCAGGGTGCTTCTCCTGTTCATTCATCACACCCGCAACAGATGGATTTCTCATATCACAATCCACAAGGATTACCTTCTTCCCCTGCTTCGCGATTGAGATAGCCAGATTCGCCGCAAGTGTCGTCTTACCTTCTCCTGGAATGGAGCTGGTAATCAGAAGAGACTGGAAACCATTCTCCTCCATATCCCGCATTACCTTAATTCTTATTTTTCGGATTGCTTCCACATATCCTTGTGAGATTCTTTCATTCAACAGACTTAACGTATTGTGAAATGTCTCTTTCTTACGCTTCTTCACCCGAATATACGGAACACTTCCACAATCCATCAGATTCAATTGCTTTTTTAATTCTTTCTTGGACTTCACCGTTCTTCTCTGCAACACATAGAGAACCAGTATGACACATCCAATCAAAGCTCCTTTTAAAGCGCCTCTCTTATAGGAACCTCGAATTACCTCTGAACGCTTTGTATCTGACGGAATTCCCGTCTCATCCAACACAGTGAGTTGCGTCTTTCCCACAACAAACTCTGCTACCTGCGGATAATTGTCTAACACAGAGACCAGTGTATTATACGCCACCTGCGGGTCATCTGCCGTCACAGAGATTGTGAGCAGGTTGGTTCCCTCATCCGCCTCTGCGCTAATCGTACCTGGAAGGGCATTCACTCCCAGATCTTCCGCCACTACATCTTCCAGAACACCGCTGGTAAGAATGTACGGAAATATCTGTGCCATATCCTGCGCAGAACTTCCAGTGGTAGAATTCACCGATACCGTCGCCGACGCAACATATTGAGACACATAAGTAGTTGTAGCAGTAAAATAATTCTTCACTGCAAAAAACACAGTCAAAACTACGATCAGCCACCATAACTTACGCACTCCTTGACAAAAGTCAACCAGAAGTGACGTAAGATCCATCTTCTCAGGCGCTTCCCGAGATTCCTTTCCGGACATTGCTCTATAATCTTCCATATGCCTCAATTCCCTCTATTCTTATTATAATTCCCATAATGACCATATTGTCCATATCCATACTTGCCATAATAGCGTCCGACCGAGCTGTCTGCCACACTGGAAAATGTCTGGACTCCATTGAGCACAACACCCAGGATCTTCGTATGATTATCACGAAAATCATCCATAATATCATTGATATCTTCAGCCAGCATATAATTCTGTCTTACCACCATCAATACCGCATCTGCACACTGTGCAAATACCTGCGCATCTCCAAGGAGACCTGCCGGTGGAGTATCAATGATTACATAATCCGCATATTTTCTACATGCATTTATCAGCTTCGGAAGCTTATCTGTATGAAGAATCTCAGTGGAAGAAGAATAACAGTTTCTTCCGCCAAGGAAGAACAGATGCGGTCGTTCCCCTTTCATCAATATATCCGTCAGCACACCAGAACCTTTCAGGAATTCACCCAGCTCATTCTTCTCCTCAACCTTCAGATCAAAAATCAGGAACTGAGAAGGCCTGCGGATATCACCATCAACAAGGATTACCTTCTTCCCTTGCTCCGCAAGACTGATTGCAAGGTTCGCTGCCACCGTAGACTTTCCTTCATTCTCCGCGGCACTTGTAACCACCAGAACCTTGCGGTCATCCTTCGCCATCTGATATTCCACTTTCGCCGCCAGCTTCTTGTAACTCTCTACAAACGGGAAACTTGCAATTGGATTATCGATCAGCGCAGCAGATTTCTTATGATGTACGAACTCCTGTAACGTCTTGTATTTGAATTCATAACTAATCGCACCAAGACTTCTCGCATCCAGTTTCTTCTCAATCTCTTTCTCCTGCTTGACCGAATTCTGCATAAAGGATAAGAGGCCGAATAAGAGGACACATATTCCGGCTCCACCTAAGAATCCCTTCTTCATCTCTCTTCTCGTGTTCAATGGATTGGTCGATGCATAAGGCATCTTCGGTTCTTCCAGCACACTAAGGACTGCATTTCCCACCGTATAAATGGACACTTCTGAGTAGTGCTCCATGATCGTCCGGATAATATCTATGGAATCCTTCGCCGTATCTGCGGTCACATTAAGCGTGAGCAGATTGGTCCCTTCCTTTACCTCCGTAGTAATCTTCGCATCTACTTCTTCCATTCCAAGATTCTCACAGATAATCTTCTCCATGACATTACTTTTTAATACCTTTTCAAAGGTCTGTGCCATACTGTATGCTGCTGAAAGATTACTGTAAGTATTATTGCTTCCTTTGGAACCGACAACAAATGTAGCCGTCGTCGTATATTCCGGGACATATTGTACACTCGTTACTACATAGGTCAACATCGCTCCTGCAAGTGCTCCCAGAAGAATCACCCACCAATTCCTGAGAATATCCTGCACCAGAGTAAAAAGATCGACTCCCGAATCAACTGCTGCCGATATCTCGTCTCTATTTTTCTCATCTCTGCTCATTCTATTCTCCTTCCACAACCACATACAACTTGGTAACTGCAGTCACACCACTGTCACCTGTATAAGTAAATTCCACCGTATAGACACCTGGATTCTCATAATCTACATAAGATGCAATTCCGATTGCCTCCCTGGTTCCGGCAATCATAGCACCATCCGCTTCATAAGTATATTCCGTTCCATTTTTCTCAATTCCAATCAGGTAAGTTGCCGGATCAATGGGTTGATTCACCGTTGTATATGCGATATACTCTGACAGAAGCGGATACTCCTTATAACGCTCCTGACGGTCATCTGAATCCGTAATCGTCATCTCTGCCGCTACCGAACACACATCTCCTGCACTGTTGCTGACCTGCAGAGTCACCGGAAATGTCCCTGCCTGTCCACTATAATAACTGTTATCCACAATCGTACGAATCTGATTGGTCAGATCCCCATCCAGACAATCCTCCGCGGACAGATACTCTGACATCGTAGTATCCGCCTGATCTGTACTGGAAAAACGCAGAGGCTTCAGCATGTGGATCTTCGGAGACGTATAATCTGTATATTCCACCGTCCGTTCCATAGTTGCCATATTATTGGCCTTGTCAAAAACCACATACGTCACGGTACGCTTATTATTAATAAAATGTGACATTGCGGAGATGCGAATAGAATCTGTAATATCCCCATCTTTATTATCCTTCGCCGTAACCCCCTTTAAGAGAGCCTCCTCCTGATCTGCCACACTGACGGACACCGTATCTTCCTTGCACTGAATCTCTGGTGCCGTATGATCTTCCAACACTCTTAACTTCACCTGATATCCTGCAAACAGAATACACGACACGGCAAATATTATACATATAACTATTCTTAATCTTCTCATACTCTACTTCCTTATCTATATATCATACTCAGAAAACTCGATTGGTTTCCGTTTCAATATGGGGCTATTATTGCAGATTCTCTCAGGATTGTGTTTGAACACGAGATCTGTGCATCTCTTAGAATACTCCTCACACACTTCCTCATATGCATCCAACATATACGGTGTCCTCTGAAACGGACTGTGTGCATCACTTGCCACAACAGAGACCAGATTATGCTTAAGCATACGATAAGCGGCTCTTTGTGCCTTTCTCCCGAATCTCCCCTGAAAACTCCCCTTATTCACTTGTATCACACATCCTCTCAGTCTCCACTGATACGCAATCTGCGGCCGGTCCTGAATAAATTCATATCGCTCCGCATGCGCAACTACTGGCTTGGCACCTACCGCACACATCCTGCGCAGCAGATCCGTTGCAAAATCAGGATCTTCATCAAAAGAAAATTCCACCAACACATAGCGACTCTGATTGAGCGGCATAATCTTCCCATCCACAAGCAGATCCGGCAGATTATCCGTCGCAAAAGCCTCCATTCCCGGATACAGCCTAAGCGGAATCTTCTCCCTTGCCAACGCCTGTACACTATCCTGGAACACCTTGACATAAGCATCGCTAAAATAATTATCAAAAAGTCCCGGCAGATTACAGTGCGGCGTCGCCACCATAGCCTTCACACCACTGTCTACCGCCATTCTCGCCATCTCAAGAGTATCGTATATATCCTCGGCCCCGTCATCTATACCTGGTAAAATATGCGCATGTATATCTATCATTTTATCATCCTTTATTCATGCAATAATGTGTAATTATATCACAAAATGCATTCTCTGTGTAAAAAACTACTAAAAATCCATCGCCATCTTTCCAGCTTCTTCCTCTGACAGTTCAGTGACCGTCGTTTCCATCACCCGGTATACCCGCTGACACATATTCAACACACTCGGCCGGTGCGTCGTCACAATACAAGTCTTGTTCGGCCGCTGACTGATAATATTTCTCAGCACCTGCCGTTCCGTCGTTACATCTAATGCAGACGTTGCTTCATCCAGCAGCAGGATCGGAGCATCCCGAAGCACTGCCCGTGCGATTGCAATCCTCTGAGCCTGTCCTTCCGAAAAGCCACGGCCTCTCTCACCGATATTACTATTGATCGTCTCCGGCATCTTTCCGACAAAATCCCATGCACAGGATACCTTCAACGCCTCAATAATCTCCTCATCCGTGGCATCTTCCTTCACCATCCGCATATTTTCCGCAATCGTCCCCGACAGAATTGTATTTCCCTGGGGAACATAGGCAAAGAGATGTCTCGTCTCCACATTCATCTCCACTTCACTTCCATCCAAGCCCCTGATGACCGCCTGTCCCGCTTCCGGACGAATCAATCCAAGGATCAGACGAATCATGGTTGTCTTACCTTCTCCAGACGGTCCTACCAAAGCCACGATCTCTCCCGGGCATGCCTGGAACGAAGACTTTGTAATTACCCGTGTTCCTTCCACATAGGAAAAATCCACATCCCGCATCCGCACTTCGAATCCATGCTCTGCAAGCGCATCCAGCTTACTGCTCTCCGCAATATGCACTTCCTTCGGAAGCTGTGCCAGCTCCCGGATACGGTGCGCAGATATAGAACTGTTTAAAAAGTTCGGAATAATCGAAATCACATTATTAAACGCAGAATTCAGGTTGCCTCTCTGCTGCAAGAACAATGTCATCGTTCCATACGTAATATCATGCGTCCACAGACGGAACAGACAGTAGCCAAATGCCGCATACTGCACGATCATTCCCATGATTGACATGAATATCCCTGTCTTAATAGAGAACATATTGTACTCCAGACTAACATCCTTATATTTGCGCTGCCATTCCCTCATCTTCTTGCCATATAAAGAAGAGATGCCAAAAGACTTGATCGTATCAAAATTATAAAAAGTCTCCACCTCGAACGTCATCATATCACTGTTCATCTCTTTGACTTTTCTGGCATACTCCCGCTGCTTCGAGATCAAAAACTTCGACATCAGAAGCATCACCGGCGCACTGGCAAATGCAAGCAGAGACATAATCTTATCATAATGCCAGATGACAACGAACGTAGCGATAAAATTATAGACTGCAATCACAATCGTCGGAAGCCAGCTGATCGCGTTACTGCTGATTGTACTCACATCACTGTTAAAACGGTTCAGCACATCTCCATTGCTGTACTTATTAATCTCCAGCCAGTCTGCATCTATAATCTTATCAAATATATCCGCCTGAATATCATTATTAATATAGATACTCAGCTTCGCTGACACACGATTGATCACATTGGAAAACACCAGACTGAACACCGCACTTCCCAGTGTAATCGCAATCATGATCCACAGCTTGCTCGTCTGATATCCGGTAATAATATCAATCATATACTTACTCGCCACACTGCTCACAAGCCCCATGGATGTACTGAATATACCAAGCAGCGTATAGAATATGATCGCACCCTTGTATCTCTTACTATAGGAAAATATCCATTTCCAGTCATCAATGATCTCCGAAAATGTCCCATCCTTCCATCTCTTTATCAATATATCCAACGATTCAAAGGATATTCCTTTTCCACTTTGATTTTCTTCCATCTAATTCCTCCACGTATCAGAACTTCTATCTTCTTATCTTCGCGTACACGATCATGATCATACGCCGTACCGGTATCATATGAAGCCACACATGCTCAAAAAACTCCCACCAGAAGTCTCCGGGCTCTATCCATCTGCCCTTTCTCTGCACCTTTGTCACAATTGCAAAGATCTGTTCCCCAGGGATCGGCCCTTCTATGTCAGTCTGCGCATCCCCGACGATATAATATCCTTCCGGACGCACCTTCCAGATCCGGTGCATCACATACTGCCCGCTCTTCCTCTGAAAAAATACAATATCCCCCTTACGAAGTTCCCGGTCCGGCTGCCGGAAATACACATAGTCGCGTTCATGAATCAAGAACGGAGACATACTGCTGCCAGCCACCAGAAGGCTTACTTCCTTTCCCTCCTGCACCAGATCCTTCAATACAGATAAATACTCCTGCGTATCAACTCTTCTCATGGATACCCTCCACTCTGCCATATGCTTATACAAAAGTATTGTAACACAAATCGATACCTCATGGCACAGATTTCTTGCAAATACACACGGGTCTTTGACACTTGTATTTTAGAAATATTATAAAGAACCTTTTATTTAAGCCATTTGTGGCTTATTTTTTTGTCAAATTTTACATTTTTATCTGTACTTGTTTGTGCTTGTGTGTTATAATGG
>NZ_JBNPLX010000027.1:0-36253 GCF_050313695.1 Bariatricus sp. SGI.161 | reverse complement strand
AGTCTCGTTCTGAATTTTTCTCTTTAAGAAATCTTCAGGGTTGTTGTCTATTGTTTAATTATCAAGGTTCTTTTTTTCTTTGTCTGTCTCTCACGAGTCAGCCTAAACATAATATCATGTGTCTCTTTAGTTTGTCAAGATGTTTTTTCAACTTTTTTTGATTTTTTTCAACATCTTTTTCCGCATTCAACATATGCATGTTTTCCCGCTTACAAACTACAAGATTTAGGCTCGCCAGACAAACGGAGAAAGAGGGATTTGAACCCTCGCGCCGCTATTAACGACCTACTCCCTTTCCAGGGGAGCCCCTTCGGCCAGCTTGGGTATTTCTCCAAATCTGCTCGATTTTTTCATATAAAAAACTACCAGCTAACCGGTTGGTAGTTTTTCAAGCGGAGAGGGTGGGATTCGAACCCACGCGCCCTCTCGGACAAACGGTTTTCAAGACCGCCTCGTTATGACCACTTCGATACCTCTCCACATATTTAATTGACGTCGTTTACCTCAGCGACAGTGATTATTCTAGCACACAAAGGATTCTTCGTCAATAGCTAATTTCCATTTTTTTATTTTTTCTCTCAGCTTTTCTTTCTTCCAAGAAAACTTTCGCAATTTCCAGATCTTCCGGTGTCGTAATCTTAATATTTTTGTATGAACCTTCGAATAATTTGACCGGTCGATTCATTGTCTGTTCAACAACCATGGCATCATCCGTTACATTAATGCATTCTTTCTTCATCAGCTGAGAATATGCCTCTTGAATCAACGAATTTTCAAATACTTGCGGCGTCTGAACCGCCCATACATACTTTCTCTCCGGTGTATTCACCGCAAATGTATCGTCATCTACTAATTTTATAGTATCTTTACTCGGCACACCAGCAACACAAGCCTTGTATTGTTCTACAGTGTAATATGCACGTTCAAAAATCTCTTCATCAACAAACATTCTCGCACCATCGTGGATATAAACATAACATTCTTCTCCTGCAATCATCCCAAGGCCCTGCCAGACAGAATCGAATCGTTCTTTTCCTCCCGCCACAATGGCACGAATCTTTACGAAGCCATATTTTTCTACAATCTGATTCTGGGCATACTTCTCCTGACCTTCGCCCACCACCAGAATAATATCATCTATGATTTCTGATTTTTCAAAGCTTTCCAGTGTATAATAGATTAATGGTTTTCCATCTAATTCAATATATTGCTTCTGGACTGACGTCCCCATTCTCTTTCCCTGACCTGCTGCCAGTACAATTGCTGTACATCTTTTTTTACCTTGAATCTTCATATCCATTACTCCGATTTTTTGAATCTTATTATCGTTCCCCGAGCTTCAGATTCGGAACCGCATTCAGATCCCATCCATGTCTGGTTCCATTCATATACTCATAATAAGCCGCTACCCCGATCATTGCCGCATTATCTGTACAATAAATCGGTGACGGATAATAGAATTTCACACCTCGTTCCTCACACGCTGTTTTCATAGCGGACCTAAGCGCACTGTTTGATGCCACACCGCCAGCGATTGCAAACTTATCTACATGATACTCTTCTACCGCATGCATTGCATTTGCTACAAGGACATCAGTAACTGCTTTCTGAAAAGAAGCAGCAATATCTGCCTGGTTATACTCCTGCCCTTTCATCTGGCAGCCATTGATATAATTCAACACTGCAGATTTTACGCCACTGAAGCTAAAATCATATGGGGCATCTTCTACATGTGCCCGCGGAAATATAATTGCTTCTGGATTCCCTTCTTTCGATACTTTATCAATCTTAGGACCTCCGGGATAGCCTAGTCCAATTGCCCTTGCCACTTTATCAAAAGCTTCTCCTGCCGCATCATCTCGGGTTCGCCCGATAATATCAAACTTTCCATAGTCCTTGACACGAACCAGATGGGTATGTCCACCCGAAACAACCAGAGAAAAGAATGGCGGTTCCAGATCTTTGTGTTCAATAAAATTAGCTGCAATATGGCCTTCAATATGATGCACACCTACCAATGGTTTCTTCGTTGCATATGCAATAGCTTTTGCCTCTGCCACCCCCACCAGGAGCGCTCCCACCAGTCCCGGACCATAAGTAACGCCAATCGCATCAATATCATCCAGCGTCACATGCGCCTCTTCCAATGCCGTCTCTATGACCTGATTTATTTTTTCAATATGCTTTCTGGACGCAATCTCAGGAACCACACCCCCATATAATGTGTGAAGTGCAATCTGTGAAGATATGATATTCGATAAGACTTCCCGTCCATTTTTCACTACTGCTGCTGCCGTCTCATCGCAGGAGCTCTCAATTGCCAGAATTAATACATCTTTCTTTTCGTTCATAACTATACCTTTCCCTACTAATCAGAAAATACAAGTTCCACAGAACGCTTATCTTTTGCTGCGATTGCTCTTGGGAATATCTCCCTTACTGCATCCATATAATCTTCTGGCCTTGTCAATGATGGACTATAATGCGTCAGCCACATCTCTTTTACATCCGCTTCTTTGGCAAGCTGTGCAGCTTCGTAAAACGTCATATGCTTGTATTCTTTTGCTTTTTTCAGTTTATCTTTTTCTCCATACATTCCTTCACAGATAAACAAGTCCGAACCAGCTGCATTTGTCTTAATGGATTCTGTTGGTCGGGTATCTGTACAATAGGTCAGCTTAATTCCCTTTCTTGCAGGGCCAAGCACCATATCCGGCGTATAGATCTGCTCACCGGTGTTGACCGTCTCTCCTTTTTGCAGAGTTCCCCAATACCGTTGTGGAATCTGAGCAGCATTTGCACGCTCCACATCGAACTTTCCGGCACGGTCGATCTCCATAGTATAACCATAACATGTCACATTATGATTAACACGAAATGCTTTTAGCCGGTAGCCATTCATCTCGAATGTCTTCTCCGGCTCATTGACTTCTATATATTTAATAGCAAACGGAAGCTCTGGTGCAATAACACGAAGTGCATTCACTACACGTTCCAGCCCCTTAGGTCCAATTAATGTCAGCGGTTCCGTCCGGTCCGCATTTCCCATCGTAAGAAGCATTCCTGGAAGTCCGCTGATATGATCTCCATGATAATGGGTAAAACAGATGACATCAATGGGTTTAAAGCTCCATCCCTTTTCCTTGATTGCAATCTGAGTTCCTTCCCCACAATCGATCAATATACTGCTGCCATTATACCGCACCATAAGAGCTGTCAGCCAACGATACGGCAACGGCATCATCCCTCCGGTTCCTAACAAACATACATCTAACATATTTTACCTCAATTTTCTATTTTGATTTGAAAACTTTCCACCAATTCATCATAGCAGTCCTCGCAAAGGTCAAATCGATCCACCTGATTATCTTTTCTTGAATGATACCCCCAGCGTTTTTCGACTTCTAACACATCCTCCTGGGGAATCCCTCCACGAACCCAAATCTCTTTGCCACATTTATTGCATATGATTTTTTCAACTTTATTTTTTTCTTCTAATTCTGTTCTAAACTGGCGCATACAATTCCTCCTGTGAGTATCCTGTCACTTCTTCTTTCTTGTTACGCCTACATTATATCTACTGTCAGCCTTGCTTTCCAGTGGGAACTGCTGTCATAACTGCCAGCTATTTCCCAAGTTGTCTGCTCATTAATATTGCATCTTCTTTTGGGTCTGTATAAAAGTCCTTGCGAATTCCATCTTCGACAAAGCCACAGCCCTTATAAAAGGCAATCGCCGCCTCATTGCTCTCTCTAACATCCAGCATCAGATTCACGATCCCTTTTTCTTCACAGAAGTTTTCTAGCGCCAACATCATATGACCAGCCACCCCTTGTCGCCTGCAAGATGCATCCACAGCAATTCTGGCAATCTCTCCCTCATCCAGCACATAATATACAATCAGGTAACCTGCCAGATGTTCATTCTGCCACGCCCCCAGAAGCACCGTATTCTTCTGGGATAATGTTTCACCTATAGCATTCGCCGACCATGGATCTGAAAATATTTCCCGTTCCAAAGCAGCTATCTTATTAATGTCATTTTCGTCAATCTTACGAACTTCTAACATATTATAACGCCTCGATATCCTTAATCAACTGATCTACTGCTTCCTTCTTGGTTGCCCAGCTTGTACAAAATCGCACAGCGCTATGAGAAGCATCTACAGCCTCCCAAAAGGAAAATGAATATTTATCTTTTATTGCATCTATATGCTCATTTGGCATAATCGGAAACTGTTGATTCGTATACGAATCATATCTTAGTGGATATCCCTTCTTCACAAACGCTTCTTTCAACCGCATGGCTAATTGATCTGCATATTCTGCAATTTCAAAATACAGTCCATCTTCGAACAATGTCTCAAACTGAATGCCGAGTAATCTTCCTTTTGCAAGCATACCGCCATGTTGTTTGATAAGATATCGAAAATCCTTCTTAAGCGCTGGATTCACAATAACAATCGCCTCGCCAAACAATGCTCCTACCTTCGTTCCACCAATATAAAACACATCTGTCAAAGCAGCAATATCTTCTAATGCAAGCGTATTCTCCTCAGACATCAGGCCATATCCCATTCTTGCTCCATCCAAAAACAATGGAAGTTCCAGCTTCTCACAAGTCTCGTGCAGTGCCCGCAATTCTTCTTTACTATACAATGTTCCATTCTCCGTTGGCTGGGAGATATATACCATTCCCGGCTGTACCATATGCTCATGGGTATCATCATTCCAATGAGCATCATACATCTCGCGAACCTGAGCAGCGGTAATCTTACCATCTTCACTTGGAAGCGGCAGCACTTTATGTCCAGTCGCTTCAATCGCACCTGTCTCATGTACATTAATATGTCCGGTCACCGCCGCAACGACCCCTTGATGCGGACGAAGGATGGAACTGATCACTGTAAAGTTCGTCTGTGTCCCGCCCACGAGAAAATGCACATCCACATCATCCCGTCCGCAGGCGCTGCAGATCAGCTTTCTTGCATTCTCGCAATGGGGATCCTCTCCATAACCTGCCGTCTGTTCAAAATTCGTTTCTTCTAATTTCTCTAAAATCCGGGGATGAGCTCCCTCCAGATAATCACATTCAAATCTAAGCATGTCCAAGTCGCTCCTTTCTCTCACGTTCTGCCTGCGATACACGCAGATAATCCGGCTGATGTTCCGCAGCCGTTTCTATCTTGCCCGCACGATAATATGCAACCGCAAGAGCTCCCACAGATGCCGCTCTCTGTCGATTCATATTCGCCGGTGCAAAAGAGACCTTCTTTCCAGACATAATACGATTCTCAAGAACATCACGAAATACCGGAACTCCATCTCCAAGAAATATAATCTCTTTTTCTACATTCTGAAGCTTCTCACCCAATTCCTCAACACTGATTGCCATCTGATCTTCCAGGATCACCAATTCATCTCCGTCAAATTCATAGATTCCTGTATAGACCTGGCCTCTTCTGGCATCCATAATCGGGCACACAATCTTATCCGTACCACACAGATTATAAGCTAATCCTTCCAATGTCGGTATATGAATCAATGGTTTTTTCAGTGCCAGACCAAGTCCCTTCGCGGTCGCCGATCCAATTCGCAATCCGGTAAATGATCCCGGTCCCGCTGCCACTGCTATGGCATCGATACTCTCCATATCCAATTCTATCATCTTTGCCACTTCGTCCAACATTGGAAGCAAAGTCTGAGAATGAGTCTTCTTATAATTCACCGTATATTCTGCTATTGTCTCCTGTTCCACCGGTCCCGCTTCCACAATTGCTACACTGGCCACAAGGCCAGAACTGTCTAATGCTAATATTCGCATACGCTAACCCTCCGATAATCAAATCCCTTTTCCAGGTCCTTCTCTATCTTAATCTCCGTATAATGTTCCGGAAGAATCTCTTCTATCAGATTCGCCCACTCAATCAGACTTACTCCTTCTCCATAGATGTAATCTTCATATCCAATCTCATCCATCTCTTCTACATCACCAATCCGATACACATCAAAATGATAGAAGGGCAGGCGCCCTTCTTCATATATCTGTACAATGGTAAATGTAGGACTGCTGACAGATTCTTCAATACCAAGTCCTGCTGCCAACCCTTTTGTAAAAACAGTCTTACCGACTCCCAGATCTCCAACCAGCGTATAGACCTGCCCTGCTTTGGCAGACTGACCCATCTTAAATCCAAGTTCATAAGTCTCTTTCTCACTATTCGTCTCAATTATCATAAGAAAAATCCTTTCTATCTCTTCTTATCCAGTCGGCGGATTCTCACCGCCGGTGCC
Source organism: Bariatricus sp. SGI.161 (assembly GCF_050313695.1). Classification (NCBI taxonomy): domain Bacteria; kingdom Bacillati; phylum Bacillota; class Clostridia; order Lachnospirales; family Lachnospiraceae; genus Bariatricus; species Bariatricus sp. SGI.161. The sequence continues at coordinate 29,960 of NZ_JBNPLX010000027.1, read as the reverse complement.
GGCATATGTGCATATATCATATCTACAACCGCTGTATATTCTTCTGCCATCTGATCTACCGGAAGAATAATTGCACGTTTCTGGGCATCATATAATATAATAATCCTTTTTTTGGATACTGCACGTTTAAACTTACTCCAGGAAGCTTTCCCACTATCATCCGGAGTTGTAGTCTCTATTCCATAATCATCGAATTCATAAGTGACCGGTATATCCAGCCTCCTCGAATTCTGCATCTGACGTTCCACTTTTCTCTTGATAATATAAGGAAATATAAAGAATATTATCAATGCAAATATTAAGAAAAGTCCCATAAAAAGGTACTTTCCCTTCATAGCGAATGCCATCGTCAAGCCAATATTAATACCTCCCAAAATAAAGGAACCTATACCAACTGCCCCGGAATAAATGTGATATGTCATAAAATCTACCATCGATTGAACATCCATCTTCACTTCTACCTTCACTGACATATTCCCATCCCCCCTTCATTGTTAATACTCTGTGGAGATAAGTATAACACATCTTTTTTTCTTCGGCTACTGATGTTATACTTATTTTGTATTTGAAAATATGTAACAGGAGGATGATCTATGAAGTTTACATTTTATCATAACAACATCAATGTATTGGATCTGGAAAAGTCTGTAAAATTCTATGAAGAGGCTCTGGGGCTTTCCATTACTCGCGAAAAAGAAGCGGAAGATGGCAGTTTCAAACTTGTGTTTATGGGAGACAACACCACTCCACATCTTCTAGAACTGACCTGGCTTCGTGATATGGACAGACCTTACAATCTTGGAGACAATGAATTTCACCTGGCAATGCGGGTAGATGACATGGATGCTGCACTGGCACATCACAAAGACATGAACTGTGTATGTTTTGAAAATCTGGAGATGGGTGTATATTTTATCAATGACCCCGATGGATATTGGATTGAGATCTGTCCGGCCGAATAGTCTATTATGACATTATTCCCAATATCAAAGAGCGCCAAAGAGATTTCTTTGGCGCTGATATATTCTATTCATTTTTCATTTTAGATTCTTGCCTTCAGAATCGGGCTGATTTTCTTATAAATCAAAAATACAATCAAAGATACCAGAAATCCTTTCAACAGATTAAATGGTGCCACTGCGAAGATCACAAATGTTGTAAGACTGGTAATATGGCTATTTACTGCGGTTCCCATTCCTACCAGTGCATCAATTGGCATGCCAAATGCTTTTGCATAAGTCGGCAGTAATACGAACGCATTCAGAAAACAGCCAATAAATGTCATAAACAAAGTACCTGTTACCATTCCGATGATTGCACCTGTTCTGGTACGTTTCTTCTTATAAATCACTGCTGCCGGTATAACAAATGCACAACCAATCAGGAAATTAGCAACTTCTCCGACACCAGCCGTAGCTGTCCCGTTGATTGCAAAGTTTAAAAGAATTTTAAGCAATTCAATAATCGCTCCGGCAAGTGGTCCCATAGTAAAACATCCAATCAATACCGGCACTTCACTAAAATCAATCTCATAAAACGATGGTGCAAAAGGAAGAGGGATCTCTAATAGCATCAAAACCACCGCAATGGCGGAAAGCATTCCCATCTGCGCCATCATTCTTACTTTTGTTCCTGAATTTCCTTTTGTTTTCACTACTGCATCTGTACTCATCTGTCTTTCTCTCCTTTTAATAAATACTAGAAACTGTCAAGAAAGAAAATCTTCTTGGAATCATGTAACCACAGCAGAATTAATATTCTATAAATTAAGAAATCCCCGACACTTTCGTATCGGGGTCTGTTGATATATCCATATATTACACAATCCTTCTCTCATCCAGACTCTACTGTCGGTTCCGGAATCTCACCAGATCAGCTGATGCCATAATACATCAGGTCGCGGACTATACCGCCGGTTGGGACTTGCACCCGACCCCGAAGAATTTCTTATCAGTTCAAAATTATTATAGCGCTACATACACGATGTTGCAATACATTTTTACTATTTATTCATCTCCCAAACTGGCATATGATCTTCACACCGCTCAAGATTCGGGCACTCTCCATAGACCAACGAATAGATCGGTGACTCTTCTTCGTATCTCTGAATCGCCTTGTCCAGTTTCGCAAGCATCTTCTCTCTGTCATGTGGCAAGGTTCCCCGAACGCGAAATTCTATAAAATCATGAAAGCCATCATACAAAACACTCTGCTCTTCTCTGACATTCAGTCGTTCAATCAATGTCCTCTCTTCTCTTAGATTCTCCAACTCGTCTGCCGGAACGAATCGTCCTGCCTCCACTTCTTTGTAAAGAGGTACTTCTTTATGTAGGAACATAGAAAAATTCACCACATGCTTCGGATGTGTCCGACCCAGGAATTCTGCCATTGCCTCTGCATTCTCCCGGCCTCTTCCGTGCCCGGCTACACCCGTCATAATATGCGCATCATAAATCAGCCCCGCGTCTTGAAGTCTCTTAATCTCCGTATAAGCCTGATCAAGATCATGGTCCTTCTCCATAAAATTCAGCACATCATCCAAACCACTTTCAATTCCAAGATACAGATGTCGCACGCCTTGTTCATACAAAATCCGAAGCTCTTCATCTGTCTTCACACGGATGCTGGTCACCGTTGCATCCATATTGATGCACTGACATTCTGGAAAATAATTATGTATTTTTTCAAGAATCTTCAACAACTGTTCCGTCTTAAGTCCAAATGCATTACCGTCTCCCAAAAATATCTTCTTAGGCATCCCACCTAGATTCTTAACTCGTCTAAGTTCATCCTCAATCTGCTCCATGGGAAGCTCCCGATACTTTAGATGGCGGAACAGATTACAGAATTTACATCTATTATAAGAACACCCCACCATAACCGGAAGCATAAAGGAGGAGCGTTCCATGGGCGCACGGCATATCTGACCTTCGTAATTCATTCATCTTCCTCCCTTGTCATTTCATATGCCAGGAACTGTCGGTTCGATTATTACTCCACGTAATAGACATAATCCTCTTTGCGAGGTTTCGTCTCCGGGTAATCCCCTTCTACATATCCAATCACACAATGACCAATTCCTTCGTAATCTCCTTCCACTCCCCATTTCTTGAGAAGTTCTTTCCCCTCTTTGGATTCAAATTCTTCTTTTGCACGATGAATCCAACAACTTCCAAGTCCCAGAGAATGTGCCGCATTCATCATATTTCCCATTACAAGGCTTCCATCATAGAGGTAAGTCGGTCTGCTCTTATCAGCCAGTACAATCAAAACTACCGGCGCACCATAAAATGGATCTGTATCCGTTCCCATAATTGCCGCATTCATAGCGGACAGCTTATCCCTTGTCTCCTGATCAGTTACAGCAATAATAACCGGAGACTGGCGATTCATTCCCGTTGCAGCATATGTGCCGGCTTTGACAATCTCTTCTATATCTTCCTTTTTTACCATGTCAGGTTTGTAAGCACGAATACTTCTTCGCTCTATCATGTTCTTGATGCTTTCGTTCATAATGATAGCCCTCCTGTTGTTATGATTTCTATAGAAATAAAATAGCACTATGGGGATGGGTTGGCAAGAGGTGTGACCGTTTTAACAAAAATGTAAACAGCAGATGTTGCCGTGGCAGATGAACAATACTTTTGGCATAATTTTTTCGTACCTTTCTTTGCCATGTTTTGCCCGGATTTGCTAGGTTTTCTACCCTTTTTTACTGTTTTTTCTTAACATTGTAAAAATCCGAAATCTGGCACAAAATGGCATATTTTTGTATAGTTTGGAAGTCAATGTTGGTATATTGGTAAATTCGTACTAACGCAGTTTTCCTTGAATTTTCTGGGTATTTTGGATTTTTCGTTTTTTATTTTCGTGCAATTTCAATTCGCAATGTTGATAAAACTCACCATACAAATATACTTCTTACACGATTTTCAATTTTTCCATCTCACCTTTTGCATCTTCAAAACTCACATGCGTATATACATCCAGCGTGACACCAATCTCTGAATGCCCCATAAGATACTGCACCAATATGGATTCATTTCAGCTAAATCCATATTGGTGCAGTAAGTATGTCTACATGCATGAGGTATGATTTTCGGCATCTGAACTTAATAAATGCTATTGTATTTCATACAGATGTGATCAAAATACTTCTACCAATAAAGTGCAACCATCGGCATACCATTCTTATCCAGATACAGGAAACCAACATATTTTCCAATCATGGGTTCCTTTTTCGGAGCTTTACGCTTTTTTAGAATTCTCATTTCAGTTTTAAATAAAATGTAGATACCCTATAATACTTTGAGAAATGTGGATCTTCTTTTACAAATTTCAGGAAATCTCTCTCCTGCTTTTTTGTCATTCTTCTGCAACTCAACTAACCATAACTTAGCATCAGAAATACGAATATCGTTAATCTTACGACTGCCAAACTCATCCTTTTTCAGAACATTGATTACGGTCTGATGACCAGCCTGCGTAGACTTACGAACGCCGGTCTTCAAAGCAACATATCGTTCTACTAATTCAATAACCGTATATCTGCTTTCAGAATATTTTCCAAACAAAAGTTGGCGCTTTTTCAGTTCTTCAATCTGAACCCTTAATGCGATACAATCTCTTTTTCCTGCCGGGATCTTGTCGTTTGCTTCCAGTTTCCAACTGTACAAACACTTCTGTTTTCCGTTATCGTAATATGTGTAACGGTATCTTCCATCTTTGCCTTGGCTTTCTCCATCTCTTAAAATGATGTTGTATAAATAAAGTTGACACCTTATTCTCAAAGAATTCATGTATAATAAAGAGAATAAGGAGGAACTCTCAATGTCACGTACCCAACGTAAATACGACCACGAATATAAGGTCCAGGCTGTCAAACTTGCCAGAGAAATCGGCGGTGCTAAGGCAGCCAAAGAATTAGGTATTCCAGAAGGAACCATCCATACATGGCTGAAAGCAGTTAGAGCCGGCACATTGGATATTGGCGACGGTGCACATACCCCAGAAAGTGCAATGAGCCTCGCTGAGGAACTTGCTATGCTCCGCAAACGCGTTAAGGATCAGGATAAAGAAATCCGGCGTCTGAAAGAGGAAAATGAATTTCTCGAGGAAGCCAGTGCTTTTTTCGCAGCCAGCCGTCGGAAGTCAGCAAGAACCAAAGAATGACGTTCATTGCCATAAAAACGGAAGACGGCGCAATTAAGGGAAAACTCTCATTCTATTGCCGGATGCTTGGTGTCAGCCGCCAGGGGTTCTACAAATATCTTGCTCATAAAGACCGGCCCTGGAAATATCAGGATCTCGCTGATGCTATAAGAGCAATCAATACTGAGGATGAATACAATGATACATATGGGCGTATTCGCATGTATCAGGCACTTCTCCTTAAGAAACCGGAAGGACTCAAGATTCCTAGTGAGCGAACCGTCTACAGGGTCATGGATGAAATAGGCCTTAGTCATCGACCAAAACGTAAGCCGAATGGTATTACCAAGGCTGATCGGGAAGCTCGTAAGTCAGATGATCTTCTGAAGCGAGATTTCAAATCCGATAAGCCACTTGAAAAATGTGTAACTGACATCACCGAAATCAAGGCTAAAGATGGAAAATTATATGTTTCAGCTATCTTTGACTGCTTTGATTCCAGTGTCCTTGGTCTGGCAATGGAAAGCAACATGAAAGCAACTTTGTGCGAGCATACCCTGGATAATGCCTATCTGGCATATCCTGATCTGCGAGGGGCTATTGTACACTCTGACAGAGGAACACAATATACCAGTGAAACCTATCGTACACATAAATACTTTGCCTATTCTTCATTGCTTTGTATGGGCATGTCCATTTATTCCGGTCACAAACTGGTTTCTCCAAAGAAGAAAAAAATCACTGAATCAAATAATAGTGAGAATAGTTAAATAAAAAATTGACCTTTATTCATCAAAGACAAAGTTGCTGGAGAATATTTTTCTCTCCAGCAACTTTCTTTATCTTTAAGCCATTGAGATACAATACTGTCCAATCAGCTTCATCCAACTATTATATTTATTCTTTTCACACACCTTTCGGCAAATTTCATTCTCCATCAATACACAGAACATCTTATCATAATCAAATGCCCAAACAGCACCATTCACATGGTTTTCCACTGCTTTCTGATCTATGCTTTTCAAGCGTGTGACCATTTTTTCAATTTCTCCATTTCCCAAGTTACCGATATTTTTGCAGATAAACCGAAAGAAATTCAACGTTGCATATTCATCATGCCAATGGAACTCTTCTGGATTGTTTTTAATTTTACTGGCTCTCAGCTGTTCTTTGATTATCTGAGCAGCTACACCTTTCATCGAATCTTCGTATCTCATATTATTCACCTACTCTTCCTCAACGCCCAGTGACGGTTTAAATCTTTTATCCTTTGCCTGCGGTACCACAATCTCATAAAAATAAAATCCTAAATACCCAAGTGCCTGCTTCTTCATTTTATAAAAAGAAGTCCTGCCTATTCCTAACTCCTGTTGTACTTCCACATCTGTCTTATTATAATGACTGCAAAAACAGGAATGAAGGATTTCACTGAGCATCACACCATTCGGTGCATAGAACTTCACCAAAGTCATTCCCCGATAGATCATGTCCGACAATCCATAAATAATCATCAGATTATTCATCTCCCGGTGCATCTTTGGCACATTCAGCTGGTTGTTATAAATGCTCAGATAACTCAATGCATATGCCATATCTTCATTGATTTTCTCCTGGCATTCCATATCCAGTTCTTCTAACACAATCTGATTTTCCAAAATCAATTTCTGATAGCTTGTCATCAATTCTTTAATATCAGCATAATGTCTTTCGATTGTAACTTCCAGATAATCCTGTGCATGACTTGCCATCTGGAAGGTAATTTCTTTCATTGATTTAATTGCATAATCTCTGTCTGTCATCAGTTTCAAAATCTCCTTATCATCATCACACTAACTGGCGGTCTTTCAGCCCAGTTCGCTTTCCCCATGATTTTGATGGGAAGCAATTACTTACTACAATTTGCAGAAGCAGATATCCAAAAGGCATTGTGGGAGCTGCCTTTGCTGACCGGAATCCATCTTCTTATATAAAACCTGCAGGAATATAAAGGGAAAGTGACTATCCCTGCCGGTTAATAATCCAAATAATATCGTCTATACTTATCTCTCCTTATGCTGTTTTTCTCTCCATAAACCATTTATCCACTTCATAAAACAAGTGACTTTCCTGCCCCTGTATCATACAGGTGTACATCATTCCTACACCGCCTGCCTTTCTGCTGGCACATCGCTCGATTTTCAAAATTCTGTCGATGTTATATTTTCTTCCATCTTCCCATGTAAAAAATATGGGAACCAGTTGTCCGTCTTTCCGGAACTCTGCCACTACATCTACATATACTTTATTCATGCCGACACCTCACTATAAAATCTCGATTGCTCTTGGCGATGCCGGAATCCTTCGGATATATCCATTTAGCTCCAACTGCTTGATTCTGGAAAAAGCAGATGATATTGATCTTACTCCGATCATTTTTCCAAATTCCCGTACTGTCGGCGGATATCCATGCTCCTTCGTATAATCCAAAATACACTGATAACTTTCTTTCTGTTTTCTGGTTAATGCTTTTTTCAAATCTATCCCTCCAATTACCCATGAAAATAACTGTGTGGATGGACCGTGTGCGTACCAGCGTCTAAGTGGGATAAGACTTTATCCTGGTACATTGCCGCTCGCTGTATACTGAAATATCCAAACCGTCGTCTGATCTCATCTACAGTACGATCCAGCTTCTCTAACTTTTCCTTTTTCTCCTGATTTCCAAATAAATCCAACTGCACGAGAATATCATCTAACACAAGATCCGCAGCTCGGATTCCCAGGCTTCTAATGGGATGTTCCCATTTGTAATTATCTTTAAATAGCTGAAATGCTGCAGTTACAATCTCATTTGTAATATTCGTTGGCTGTCGTAAATGTATCTGTCTGGAAAAACTATACAATCCATTATCTCGAACTGTAATTTCTACTGTTTTGCATTTAAATCCATGTTTCCGCAATCGTGCAGCTACACTTTCTGCCAATGCTATTTGAATGATCCAAACATCCAGATCATTTTCCAGATCTCTCGGTGTTGTGGTGCCATTACCTATCGACTTTACTGGTGCTTCATACCCTTCCTTGCAAACCGGATCTTCATCCCAGCCATTTGCGAAAGCCCATAATACATTTCCTATTTTTCCAAAATGGCTCTCTAACAACTTTTCGTCTGATTCCGCAAGTTGCCCGATTGTCCGGATTCCAAGTTTTTGCAATTTCTTATTTGTCTGCCTTCCGACATAAAGCAAATCTGATGCTGGAAGCTGCCATATCCTGTCTTTATAATTTTCTCGATTAAACTCTGTGATTGCATCCGGCTTTTTGTAATCTGAACCAAGTTTCGCATAAATCTTATTCCAGGAAATTCCAACACTTACTGTTACTCCAAGTTCATATTTAATCCGATGGCTGATTTCTCTCGCAATCGTCATTCCGCTTCCTTTTAGATTTCCACTGTCTGATACATCCAGCCAGGCTTCATCAATTCCATATGGCTCGATCTTGTCCGTATACTCTGAATAGATTTCTCTTGCCATCTGCGAAAATCGCAAATACAAGTCCATCCGTGGTGGTACAAATATGATTTCCGGGCAAACCTGTTTCGCCTGCCATAATGCCATTCCGGTTTTTACTCCCTTTTTCTTGGCAATATAATTTGCTGTCAATACAATTCCATGTCTGGCTTCCGAATTGCCACCGACTGCCAGAGGCATTCCGGCAAATTCCGGATGATGCAGCATTTCTACACTGGCATAAAAACAGTTCATATCACTATGCAGGATCACACGCTCACTCAAACTTTTCACCTCCCAGCTGTTTCCTTCAACATGATGTCTTATCAATTTCTGTATGTTTAGTATATATCGACATTTCGGAGATAGTCAAGTAACATCTTGGTTGTATTTTCTCCATTTTGGAGATTATTGTTGATTTTATTTCTAACATACGGTATAATGCATATAGAAAATTCAAATAGAAATGAGGCGAACAAATGCGTGATTTCGGGGAAATATTAGCAGAAAATAGAAAAAAGAAAGGATACTCTCAATCAGATCTGGTAGACCTGCTTTCTCAGGAAGGTATTCAGGTCACTACAAAAGCAATCTCCAAATGGGAGACCAATGCACGAGAACCAGCTTTACATGTTTTCCTGACACTTTGCCAGTTACTTGATATCGAAGATATATATGAATCCTTCTTTGGAGAAAACCCATATAACATTATGAGTGGATTGAATGAAGAAGGCAGAAATAAATTGATTGAATTTGCTGATATTTTGAAAGCTTCTAAAAAGTTTTCTCCACTGTCTGCAAAAATTATCCCATTCCATCATCCTGTAGAAATTACCTGGGAACCAGTTTCTGCTGGTACTGGAAATTACCTGGAGGATTCTGTAAAAGAAACCTACGATGTAGGACACCTTGCTCCTGAGCAGACTGACTTTGGTGTACGGATTTCCGGTGACAGTATGGAGCCACTTTATCATACAGACGATGTTGCATGGATTCAGAAAAAAGATTCTCTTGCTAATGGTGAAATTGGAATCTTCTATCTCAACGGCAATACTTACATCAAGGAATTACTCGATGAGCCAGATGGTGTTTATCTGATTTCTTTAAATCAAAAATATCGTCCTATCCAGGTTTTGGAATCTGACTCTTTTAAGATTTTTGGAAAAGTAATCGGGAAATGCAAAGGTGCAGAAATTCCGGGATTCCATTAGATTTCAACAGCAGGTTCATGATCCTGCTGATAACAATAAGCAAAGGAAGTGATTGAATGGCAATCAATAATACACTAAAAGATATTCGTGAAGAACGGAATCTCATTCAAGCAGATTTGGCTGAAGCCATAGGTTCCTGCAGCCAGACTATAGGCCGCATCGAACGTGGAGAACGTAATCCCTCTCTTGAAATTGCAATCCGGCTGGCACATTACCTGAAAGTGCCTGTAGAAGATATTTTTCAAGTTGAAGACTGAAGCACAACAGCCAGAAAACCGAGGAGTAAAATCCCCGGTTTTCCTTTTGCTCAAAAATTAGTGTAATCCTTTTACGAAATCTACTGCGTTTTTCATATCTTCTTCATTCGGATGGCCTTTAGCAATACCTCCAACCAGTTTAAATGGTCCGAATGTGTCATACCCTTTACAGCCAAATTTTCCAACCACACTGGCATGTTTTTTATCCAAAATCTGCTCTATGGATTTATAATTCGCACTTCCACCATAAGTACAGATCAGAAATATCTTTTTGTCGTCCGGTAGATTCTTCTCTGCAAATCCCAATATCGACTGATGAAATTTTGAAAAATAGATTCCTGATGCAAACCCAATCATATCATAACTGCTCAGGTCTGCATCTGGCTGTTTCACAGCATCAATCAAATCCACCTGACCTTCTTCTGCAATCCTCTTTACTAATTTTTCTGTATTTCCATGATGCACAGATGCGTATACTATCGCTGTTCTCATTTTTCTTCCTTTCTGTCTGCTCCGTCAATCAGGTCATAGCTCATATCCAAAAAGTCCAATGTCTTCGCTTCACTGACTGAACCATCCAGTAAAATCGTGATCCAGTGCTGTTTATTCATATGGTATCCTGGTAAAAATCCATAAGTCTGAATAATCATGCTAGTCATTTCTGGATCGCACTTTACATCCATGATGTCAACCAGATTATTTCCCTCTAATCCCAGTTTCGATTTTTCAACCGTCATGATCACTGCATACCATTTCCCATTTTTATGTCGAAGTACTGCACTGTCCGATAATTTACTCCATAAATATTCCGGCATTGTGCCATACTGTTTCTGCACATATTCAAAAATTTCTTCTTTCTTCACAATCTATTCAACTCCTGATTTTTCTGATATCTTGCCCATAATCATACCACATTTTCGTATCCCATACTACCTGCCAAATTCTTTTGCATTTTCCCAGTTCTCCTGACTTTAACTAATAGAGGGGTAAAACAGCAAGGACAGGAAGTGAGGATACACTTCCGGGAAATCCCAATTTAGTGAACCCTGCCCTAAATTGAAAAAACGCTGAAAGCAACGATACTACTGTCCTCTCAGAAAGGAGAACCCGCCAATGGCTGAAAGAAAGAGAAACAAAGAAATCCATTTCTATGTCACCGAAGAAGAACGAAAGTTAATCCGCAGGAAGATGATAGAATCAAAGACAAAAAACATGGGAGCTTATCTGCGCAAAATGGCAATCGACGGTTACATCGTCAACACAGATACCACTCCACTGAAGAAACAGTATGAGGAAATGCACAAGATTGGTGTAAATATCAACCAGATTGCAAAAAAGGTAAATACCACCGGAGATCTATATCCGGAAGAAATGCAAGAATTGAAAGAGATGGTAAAAGAAATATGGCATATCTTAAAATCTTCCCCATTAAAGTAACAGACAAGAAAGCTCTAGACTATATTACAAATCCAGATAAGACAGATGAAAAACTGTTAGTTTCCAGTTTTGGCTGTTCCTCGGAAACTGCAGATCTTGAATTTTCTATGACAAGAGAAATGGCAAAAAAGAATGGAATGGACAAGGGTGATAACCTGGCATTTCATCTGATCCAGTCATTTAAGCCTGGAGAAGTTGATGCCGAAAATGCCCATCGCTTAGGGCAGCAATTTGCTGACGAAGTACTGAAAGGAAAATATGAATATGTGATCAGTACCCATGTTGACAAAAATCATATCCATAACCACATCATCTTCAACGCTGCAAGCTTTGTTGATCATCACAAGTATGTTTCCAATAAGCGGAGCTACCATAAAATCTGCCGGATCAGTAATCGCATTTGCCATGAAAACGGACTTGCCACCAGTATGCCAACCGGAGAAAAAGGTAAAAGCTATAAAGAGAATATGGAATATCATCGTGGCACCAGTTGGAAAGCCAAGCTACGTGTTGCAGTTGATAAGGCAATCTGGTCTTCCATCAACTATGAGGAATTTCTACAGAAAATGCAGTTAGCCGGATATGAAATCCGCCAAGGAAAGCACCTGTCATTCCGTGCACCGGAACAGCAGAACTTCACTTATATGAAATCTCTCGGAAGCTATTATTCCGAAGAAAATGTTCGCATCCGTCTGGCTAAAAATCGTAGCAAAGTAAAAACTCCAAGACATCTGTCCAGAGAAGCTCGCTTGTATATCAATATCTCCACTTATGTCACAACTGGAAATCGAGAGGGATTTGAACGATGGGCAAAGCTCAATAATCTAAAAGAGGCAGCCCGCACCTTCAACTATCTTTCCGAAAATAACCTGCTGAATTATGAAGATTTCCAGCAGCATGTTTCTGACATTGAAGCTTCTGTTAAAGCGGCTGATCAGAGAATAACACAAGTCAACAATAATCTGAGCAGACAGAAAGTCATTCAGAAACACTGTGATTCTTACCGGCTCTGCCGTAAAGTGATTGAAGATTGCAAATCTGCAAAAAATCCAAAAGCATACCGCAGTAAGCATCAGGCAGAATACCAACTCCACGATTCACTAAAAAAAGAGCTTCAGGATCTCGGTGTCACCAAAATCCCAAGCTCTAATAAAATCCAGAAGCGAATTGAAAATCTTGAATGTGAACAGACTGCTACTGTCCGGGAAAAACAGGAATTACAGAAAAAGCAGAATACACTGGAGATCATTCAGCAGAATTTCACTGCACTCCTCGATGCTCCAGAGATCAGTTCTGACTTACTTCCGGCAAAACGGGAACCTGTTTCAGTCACAAGAGATAAATAAAAATTGCACTGACAACTCAATTATTCTCTTCCAAATCTTCCCAAGGTTTCAGACCCATTTCCTCCCAGGTGACACCATACGGTGCACCTCCGGAGGTATAACCAGCAATAAAGAAAAATCTGTCATCTTGCAAGATTTCTTTTTTAGCCAGATTATCTCTTGTTTCTTTTTTCCGTCTTGCTCGCCTCTGCTGCTTCTTTTGTTTCGCAACAGCTGCTTTTTCTTCCGGCGTTTTCTTATGTTTTTTGCCATAAGTGTTTCCAGTGTAATCCCACTCTGAATGTCTCTCAGGATACGTTCTTCATAACTCTTTTCACGCTTTTCCATAATTTTATAAAATTCTTCATATTCCGTTTTAGGAGCAAGCGATTGAACTGCTGTAAACAACCTTTTGCATATATCATTCACTTCAGCATCAACCGGCATTCGCTGATTCTCAAGATAAAACTTCAAGTACATTTTGTATGTTTTATCTGCTATTGCACTCTTCTGTTTTTGTTTTAAGTCTTTATAGCTTCTGTTGTTCCTCTGCATCTATAATTCCTCATCTGACATCTTTCTCACGTGCCATCAAAAGCATTTTTTCAAAAGATTGAGCGAATCTTTCATCATCTTCCTCCGTCCGCTTCTTCGGTCCCTTGATATGACATTTACGGGAACTTCTTCTGGCTTTTTTATTCAGGTGACGTTCCATTAGCATCTGATCAATATTATCATTCGTGTACCATTTACCTGATTGATGAATAGCATAAGCACCTTTTCCCAATGCCATTGCAGCTACACCGTAGTCCTGTGATACGACAATATCTCCTTTATGGCAGATACTGATCAGTTTATAATCTACTGCATCTGCTCCTGCACCGACAACAACAACTTCGCTATAAGCTGATGACAGAACATGATTCGTATCACACAACAACGTTACCGGAACACTATTTTCTTTTGCGATTTTTTCAATGATTGCAACTACAGGGCAGGCATCTGCATCAACAAATATTTGCATCTTTGCCGGACGAAAAACACAAAACGAAAAAACGCTCCATGCAGATTTGATCCTTGCAGGTATCACACAACTTATTACCGTTGTTCTTGCAGACAAAATTCATCATCATGAATATATTCGCAGTTTGAAACCACTCATTGCTTAGGCTTACCAGCTTAATTAAATCAGAGGTTTATTTAAGTGCGCCCCAAAGTATAAATTAGTCACTCCCCATGTTTAAGTTATATCCCAAATGTAAAGCTCTTTCTTTTTGTGTTCTAAACACAAATAAATCTAACGAGTTTCGCAATTACCTAAATAATACTGCATCCTGCCCGAAGATTTCCCTGTTCATCTAAAATCTCTTTCTTCGTGCGTCTGTGCTTGCCCTGCTCATCATAAAACATATTTCTGGTAGCAATTTTCACTTCTGGATGTTCCAGCATTTTCCGTTCGCTGAATACGAGATGAATATGGTAATTGGTCATTTTCTTGTTATGGTGAAGTGCCGCACTGCATTCCACATCGTACCTTTTATGAAAGCTGTCCGTGAAAAGCCTTACCACATCATCTGCCTTGTACTCAACAAAACTTTCCGGAAGTGCAATGATAAACTCCCGTCCTTCAATACACTTCCCAGCTGTTCCGCTTGTATTCAGTGTTATCGTATGGATTATGGCATGGACCAAAAAAGCACTCGATAAAAAGGAGGGGATCCTGATGTTGATCCTCTATGCCATTTATGTTGTATATATCTGTATACGATAAATATGAAAATTGATTCACTGATGTGATAAAATTCTACCTTTATATTGGAAACAGGAAACAGAAAAATCACTTGCCGGCAGATAAATTTCTGCCGGCAAGCGATTTTTATTTTTTCAATTAAAATCCTGTCAATCTGAAAAACATCAATTCATTTGCTGATCCATCGTCTCGTTCCTGTGTCAGCATAATTAACAGAGAGCCGTCATCTAAAAGCTGCATATCTTCCAGCCATGGATAACTGACACCAAATATGTCCTCTGTAGAAATTGCACCTACGTGCGTTCCATCTTTTGCCCAAAATTGTATTTCGCGCATATTTCCATCTGCAGCCACAAAACCATTTTCTGTTTCCGCCATGCCTGTAATGGAACCGAGCTTGTCCGGAGAACTGATATCTTCTCCACCTAATTTCAAAAGCTGATTGCCATCATAATCATAGACAACAATTTTTGTGCCTTCATCTTCCACAGCCATGGAGCCGGCAACCATAATATGACTATTCGTGATCTGTACGTCATCTATCATAGAAAACAGTCCCTTGCGTTCTTCATCTTTATTTAATCCGGTCAGTATCCACGGTTCTGCCGTCAGGTTACCGCCTTGATTCGCAATCTTCTGAGTATCACTGTTCACCCAGAAACTGATTCCCCATTCTCCGGATGGATGCATATTCAGATCTCCGTCTACTGTTGTCTGAAGTGCCTTTTTCCCATCTTTTACGCCAATTACATCTCCAATTCCAGGCGAAAGATATAACATTCCACTGCTGTCCCCAGACAAATATTCAAAATCATCGTCTAATTCCATCGAAGATACGAATTCAAGTCCACTTTCTGAATATTCATAAGTATCCAGTTTGTTCTCCAGCAAATGGAACACTTGATTGCCCTGTTTTACAAACTGATGATCCATAATCTGCATAACTCCCTGTGCTTCTTTAAATGGGATATATTCCGGAACGATTGTATAAGAACCTACCATCTGCTCTGCCAATACAGGTTCAACAGGCTCTCCCTCCCATGGCCATGGTGCGTCTTTATTTCCTTCATCCTCTAATTTCAGCACAATTCCTTCTAACAATTCTTTGTCAGAATCATCTATTTCCTGTCCTCTTACTCTGATATCATAGGATGTGCCAGACTGTTCATAACGATACATATACGTTTTTTCTATGGAATTACTTTCCGGCATTGCTGTATATTCTGCATTTCCTATTGTTACAGTGTCCATTTTCCCTTCAGCATATGCCTCTAAATCCACTCCAAAGGCAATTAAACTCTTTCGATATGTATATGAATCCTCCTTGGTCGCTTCTATAGAAATGACATTCTCGGATCCATCTACTGTATCTCCATCAAAAAATCTAACGTAAGAATATTCTTCATCTTTCTTCATATTCTCTTTATCGTAGTTCCATGCCTTCGGATAATACACTGTAAATAAACTTAATTTAAGACTTTCTCTGTCTTTAAATTCTGTTTCTTCCTGCTCTGCTTTTTCCGATTTTTTCTTCTCCGGATTCTTTTTTTGTCCACATGCCGCTATCATCATCATACATATCATGATACACAGCACACACCACAGTTTCTTTTTCATGGCGTCTTCCCTCCTTTCATGATTTCCACATCCTTTTCAGTTATTCACTGTCACTTTTTACACAGTGGAATGTGTAGTAGTCATCATCATCACTGTAGTCTACTTTCAAAGTATCATCGTCATTTATCATCACTATAAGAGATGGATTTTCTGATTCAATCGAACAATATCCCAGTGCAACTGACCATGGGAAAGTCCCAATCTCCTCCCCTTTATAAATAACTGTTACATTACGGTCACTTTTGAAATCAAGACGCAGTGCATCATTGATGTTGTCTACTCCTTCCATAGAAGTCTGAGGTCCGTCTCCTAAAAGTTCTTCCACACTTTCTGCAGCCCACTCACCTATGACTGCATTTTCCTCCTCTGTCAGATAGAGTGCCGGATCCATTGCATCCGTTCCATCCTTTGCAAAAATCACCTTTACTCCCATCTCGAGCATATTATCAAAAGAAATAATATCTTTTCCGATGATTCCCACCATTTCTTCTCCTTCGATGCTCAAGATAAACTGATCATCTTCGACAGACCATTTTCCATTCCCTGTAGTGTCTCCAGCTGAAAAGGAAACTTTTCCGCCATTTTTCACTTCAAATTCAAAATCTCCTCCGAAAACTTCATCTATACTGACGGACATTCCCATCATCTGAGCGGACACCGCTACCCATTTCCCTTCATACGGGTTCTTTTCTCCTGATTTCCCGGAGCCTCCACAACCAGTCAATACTATCATACTGATGATAAGCACTAGTCCAAATAACAAATTCAACTTTTTTCTCATAATCTTCTCTCCTTTCAATTACTTATTATCTAGGCGTTTGCGAAACGCCACAAGCCGCATAAATACTGCATTTTTTGTTACTAAAAATGAAATATGTCTATAACAAATCCACGCAAAAGACCCATCGCAAATGCATGTGTGAATCTCCATGTACTACATCCTCATGCGGAAGAATGATTCACATATATCCAGAAAAGGATCTGCGTGCTTACCCGGGTGTCCTTCGAGGTACCGAAGAATGGGAAAATACTTATAAAATCAGGACTGCGGTTGAACGTGACATCAATCACCTCAAAGAGCATTTATGTCTTGCCGGACGAAAAACACAAAACGAAAAAACGCTCCATGCAGATTTGATCCTTGCAGGTATCACACAACTTATTACCGTTGTTCTTGCAGACAAAATTCATCATCATGAATATATTCGCAGTTTGAAACCACTCGCGTCCCATTGCTTCTGGTGTCATATACATAGAAAGCGGGTTTCCCAGAGCAAAATATATCATAGCAAACAAAAACAGATACTAGAAATCATACCAAAAGCATCTGTCACCCCCTTCCTAGAATTTCGTACCTCCACCACCATGCGTTCTACCAGAAGATGATGTGTGGGTGCTGCTGCCTGAAGAACTCTTTTCTTTTGCAGTCTTTGTTACCGTATGGTACAAGAACAAATCTCTGCTTTCTGTGACATTCATACTTCCATCTTTCACATAATTTCCTGCTGCCGCCTGGAAGCGAACGGTCTTCAACTGTGCCTTCATTCTTCCAACAATAATGAATGCCAAAATCACACCAACACCAATGGAAATAAAGATCCAATAGAATGGTAATGCATCTTTTGGAAGTGTCCTTGCTGTATACGGGCTTCCATTTCGTGCCTGTGTAATAAAATCATCACAAAGTTCAGCAAATGTCATACATGCGGAAAAATAATCCTGCGATTTCAGATCATCCATCATCTGTTTTGGAATATACTTAATGCCCGCATCGGTAAAAGCAGTGATACCATAACCGCAGGTTGATATATAAACATCGTTATCTTCTGTACTGATCAATAACAGCACACCATCTTTATCCGCTCCATATCCATATTCGCAGTAGTCATACATGTCATCTGCAAATTCCTCAACTGTTAATCCTTCGAGTGTATCCGTTGTCATGACGATTACGTCCATCTTCTGTCGGATACTGATTTCATCCAGGACATCGAGCAATTCGCTTTCCTCGCTGTCAGTCATAAGATCGGCCTGATCCTGCACCCGGTAATATTCATCCGCAAAGCCTTCGGAATCCTCTGCATATGCCGGAATTGTCATACCAAGACAAAGGATGAGGATAAGTAAAAACGATATCATTTTCATTTTCTTTTTCATTCCGTCACCCCCTAAAATAGTCCAATAAAGTGCAGAAGTGTCGCCGCACCATAGGTTACTGCTGTGAATGCTACTGCTAGAATTGCAGTCCAGCGAGTTGCTGCTGCTTTATCTACCGGCAGATCTCCGACGAATTTTCCGGTCTGTCCATTCATTGCAAATGTGTATTTGTTTCCATTCCATGTCGTATTCAAAAGCCATACTGGATATAATGCATACTTCGCTTTTCCATTATGAAACTGTACACTACTATTTTCTGCTGTGACACTGTTATATCCCTGAACGGTTTCAGCAAAAGCCTCCTCAGTCGAGCGCTTTACACGTGCATTCGCCCGTTCGATACTCTCTTCCGCTGTCACATCATATTTATCTGCCAAATATCCGGCAAGGTAAGCAGTCTGGAAATCCACTGCTTCCGCACAGTTGTATGGTTCAATGGATTCCATCAGATCATCCGCCATTTTAGACGAACCGTCTACGGGAACATTTTCAAAGCCAACGTTACCGCCTCTATGTACCATAAAGTAGCTGGTTTCCGTATAATCGTAATCACTGTCACTCCATACACGGATCTTGGTTGCCCGGTAACGCACATTGGCATCTACATCGGTATCAAAAAGCCAGAATGGAACATAGACTCCTTTGATCTCATCAATATGATTCTGATCCTTGAAGATCTTCGGCAAAAGACGCTTTCCGGTTAAATGCTTCATCAATCCTTCTTTTGCCGCTTTTTTGTCCAACTTAAACGGTATTACCAAATCCGGCTTTAATGCTCCTGAGAACTGTCCCATCATGACAATCGGATTGTCACAGAATGGACAAGAGGTCGCTGCCATATTGGCATCTCCCACAATCTCTCCTCCACAAGACTTACATACATAAGTACGTAATCCTTCGGTTTCACCTTCCTGCCATTCTCCACCGGCATTGGTTTCCCACTCCATACTATCTGTCTGTTCTTCCTGTAGTTCGTCGTCATACCCCTTCAGTGCATCCATTTCGAACTCGGTGTCACAATATGGACACTTCATCTTCTGAATCGTACTGTCAAATGCTATTGCGCCACCACAACAAGGACATTTATATTCCTGCAAGGTTGCCATGAAAACCCTCCTCTCTTACTGAGCCTGTCGGTCAAATTCTGCAAGCGCTTCATCCGCTCTCCGGATCCACTCTGTACGGTCGCCATAGATTGCTGCATCCAAAGAGTTCATTGCCTGCTCTGCCTTTTCTGCCATATCTGCATCTCCTCGTACCGCAGCATTGAATCCAACAGAAATATCTTTCACTGCATCCATCTGTTTCTTCCAGTTATTCATTGCATTGCCCAGTGTTTTCTGGATTCCAAACAGACTATCAAAATATTTTTTCAGTTTTTCAAAATCCAGACAATTATTCATCGGAAGCAATACATCATAAAGTCCCGGAGTATTAATAAATGCAAGATGTGCTACTTCTTTTTTCTCTGTCTTATCGCCATTTCTTACTTCTTCTTTTTCGAATTCATAAGCACGCAGATCTGCAATCCGATATACACAGGCTCTGGTACTCTTTCCGAATATCCAGAATTTATAATCCACCTGGGTAAATGCCACCAAACCGATATCCTCTGCTACGTAAAGATGCACACCGAATCGTTTCAGTTTCTGCGCCTTATTCTTTGTTTTCAGACGAGGTTCAAAGAAGTACTCCCAAAGCTTTGTTCCACGTTCTACCTGTTCCAAATGTGACTGAACACTTGGAAGATTTGCATGCACATAGTCAAATGCTTTCATACCCTTACTTCTACAATTCTTTCGGCAAATGCAATTTCCATCTGCCAGTTTCTGAGTCTGGATTAAGTTAATTTCTGCTCCACAGATTGCACATTTGTTTGCCATAATTCATTCTCCTTTCAACCAATACCGGAATCCCGGTTATCTTCTTTTCTCGTTTATGATTCTCCTGTTGCTTTCACGACCCATTTGGCATTGTCTACCTGGAAGCTATAACCACAGAAGGAACAACAATTGTGTTCATCTGGTATGAAATTGGCTCCACAGGATGGGCAATCTTTTTCCTTGAAAAATGCTCCGTCCGTCTTCCTTCTTTCTGGATATCTCGCCCTCTGCAAAACGAGTGTCGTTTTTGTTTTCTTTGTATACGGTTTTCCGCTCTCAGGCAGGTAGGTTTCACTTCCATATGCCGTAGCGGTAATTTCTGTTGTTTTGTCTGTATTTACAACATTTTTAAGTATGATCGATCCGATTCCATAATCCATCAGATCGGGCTTGTTTACATCTTTATAAAGTGCCTCATTGATGCAGGATCTCAGATAATTTTCCGAGTATCTTACGATTTCCTTTGGCAGCTTTTCCTGTTTTTCTTCCTTGGATTGGATAATTTTCGCAATTCCCAGAAGTATAAGCAGTGTAGCAATTACACCTATGGTAAGAGAAATATCCGTGTCTTTAATCAGGTAAAGGCATAAGGTCAGACACAGGAACATGATGCCCGAGTAAGCTAGCAATAACAATCCATATTGCATGTTCGCACCCATTTTCTCATAAATTTCGAATGCCTCTGTCTGCCAGTCGTAGAATTCACTTTGTATCACACCGCCACAATATGGACAGATGACTTGCTGACTGCTCAGTTCCACCTCAGCTCCACAGGATGGACAGAGGATCGTCCCTTTATCGGAATAAAATTCCTTGTTCTTACCCTGACGGTCAGAATGACGGATATGCCTTGACTGAAGAATCCGAAGGTAACTGTTTTTCCGATAGATCTGATGCACTGTCTTACCAGCTTGAGGAGAAATAAGACGTTCCAAAGAACTACATTGCAGGATAGACTCCCTCCACTCCCGTCCGTCATCATTCCATCTTTTGAAATTATTTTTTGGAAGTGGTACAACGTCCGTCACCTGGATATCTCGGCAAAGCTTACGCTTTCCCAGCAGTTCCACCTGATGAACCATCTTTCTGCGAAATGTAAGATCCATTCTCTTTGGAAGATAACCCTTATCTGCTTTTCCAAGTGGAAGTAATACATTTTCAAAGGAATCCTTGATGTCCTTCTGAAGCCTTGCCCCTTGCAACGGTGTTTCACGCTTTGCAAGAATTCTTTTCATTTTTGCTTTTTTCAAATTCTTTGGCATAAACTGTTCAAAGTCTATGTCAATGATTTTCTCAGCAATGGCAAACGCACAGATTATGGTAGCTGCAAACGCAAACAGCATCGCCTCTGACAATCCCATATTTATCCCTCCTCATCTATCATTCTATCTGGTTGACCTATTGTTCCTTCTCTTTGCTCTTACCAAATATTTCATAGATCAGGAATATGGAGATAATGATTCCCGCCGGGATCATCATAACGGAGGTAATGTTATCACCTATATCGCCTGTGTAAAGCTTGTATTCTCCATTCAAAGCCCGGTAAGCCTTCTCTGTCACTTCATCCCCCCGGGATATATCTCTGGAAAATACATCTTTTCCTGTATAAGTTTTTCCATCCACTTCAAAGGACAGAATTGCGTGATACTTTACAACTTCATCGCCCTTTTCATCGGTCTTAACACTTATCTGATAATCTTTTACAACGGCGGTTACCTGACGAACATCGGAAGATAGTTTATATTCTATACTGAAAAAAATATGAGTAATTCCATATACAACAAGCCCAATCGAACCAATCAGTAAGAATACACATATCACCTTATTTTGTGCTTTATCTGAAAGTACCTTCACGCAACCCCCTCCTTCCTATCTTTTCTTTTACTACTTTGTTTCTTCCTCGGAATCCTCTAACGTTACCTTAAAAGAACTCAGGAAATGCATAAAATCCTCACTGTCAACAAATTCCTTCACATCTAAATCTTCACACTCGAGACCCTTTGTGAAATTTACTTTCACTGCATAAACCATATTTTTATCAGATGGTTCCGTAAGCACTAATCGGATCTCACACTCACGAATGGAATCCTCTTTTCCCCAGCTTCTAAATACCTTAGAGCCTTTGTAATCCCCAATCGTGATATGTTCGAAACCACTGTGATCTTCTCCGTAGTCCTCAGCCTCACGTACCACTGTAGAACTTTTCGAATTCTCATGGAACAATACAATATCAATCGACGTATCATTTTCTTGATTTGCTAGTGTTAAACTGCTTGTATCTGACGTTTTTTCCTGATAGCCTAACTCCTTGGCAATTTCAAAGCTGATACTTGCTTCATCCTTTTCCTTCGTATAAGTATCTACTTCTTTCTTATATCCGTCTCCCTTTTTCCCGTCATCCTTTGAGCCACATGCACAAAGTCCAACAAGCATAGCAGCAATCAGAAGTACCGATAATTTTCTATATTTTTTCATCATTTCCCCTCTCCCTTCCAATACTTACAATCTTCTCCCCTCTTTTTCTTCCCGGTGATACTTGATAAGATCTTTACTTTGTGCGACAAAACCAATGAGACCTAGCGGAATCATTGCAGCAAATGCAAGAAAGTAAAACGGAGTTGGCCCTGGTTCCAATTTGTATCTTCCCTTTGAATCCCGGTAAACTACAATCCGCACAGTATCTCCTTCTCTTTTTTTCTCAGAGTAAGTTTTAAAATCGTCATATGTTGTTCCATCGATTTCATAAGTAAAGCTTACCTTATATTCTTCTTTTCGATTTCCGTTATCGTCTTTTTCATTCGTTTGAGCACAATTGTAAACGAGTGCATCAATTGTTCGGACATCGGTGGAATTCTTATACTCCCAGCTTACTTTCTTCGTATATATCATGCCACCGATTCCGGCAATAATAATGATAATACTTAAAATCAAAGCACCGATTGTGGCCTTATGCTCCTCTCTTTCTGATGGTAGTCTATACATAACACTCCCTCCTCTCTCTCGAATTACTGTCTGTCGTTTTCGTCAAAGAGGTCGCCACATTCTGGGCAGAATTTTGGTGGGTGTGCTGGATCTTCCGGTTCCCATCCACATTTATCACAACGATAAAGCGGTGCACCTTCCGGTTTCTTGGAACCGCAATTCTGACAGAACTTACCCTTATTTACGGTACCACAAGAACAGGTCCATCCATCTTCCTCTACTGGTTTCGGTGATCCACATTCTGGACAGAACTTTCCGGTCGCTGTAGCACCACATTTACACTTCCATGCACCTGGCGCCGGCTGAGGTTCTGGCTTCTTTGATCCACAATTCGGACAGAAGTTTCCATTTACCACTGCACCGCAAGTACATTTCCATCCATCTGCTGCCGGGGCTGCCTGAGCCGCCTGCTGCGCTGCCATCTGCTGCT
The DNA here is from genome assembly GCF_050313695.1 of Bariatricus sp. SGI.161. Lineage (NCBI taxonomy): Bacteria > Bacillati > Bacillota > Clostridia > Lachnospirales > Lachnospiraceae > Bariatricus > Bariatricus sp. SGI.161. The sequence goes on along the minus strand of NZ_JBNPLX010000027.1, from coordinate 6,269 downwards.
GTGCTGCCTGCTGCGCTGCCATTTGCTGTGCCTGCTGCTCCTGCTGTTGCTGTCCCATAGCAAATAAATTCTGTGCGTTCATACCGCCACCTTGATTCATTGCCATACCCATGCCCATGAAGCCAGTCATAGCACCAGCCTGATTGCCTGCTGCTGTCTTCATTGCATCTGCCTGTGCACCAACCAGTGTTGCTGCCGCCATAGTAGGATCACGCATAATTGCTGTACGCTGTGCCTGTTTAATGAGTTCTGCATCTTCATCCGGAAGAGTTACAGAGCCAAGTGCAATACTTACAACCTGTAATCCTCGAAGTGCGCCCCATTTTTCTGAAAGTGCAGTATTCATTGCATTTTCAAGATCGGTATTATGAGTTACGATCTGGTTTGGGCGAAGTTCCAATTCAGACAAATGTCCAAATGCAGGCTGCAAAGCGGAGATAAACTCTGTTTTAAGAGTCGCGTCTAATTCCTCACGTGAATATTCCTGTTCTACGTTTCCGCAAACATTGGAGTAGAATAACAGCGGATCGGCAATTTTGTAAGAATATACACCAGAACAACGAATAGATACATCAATATCAAGTCCAATCTTCGAATCTACTACGCGGAATGGAACCGGATTCGGTGTACCAAAACGGTTCTCCAGAATTTCCTTTGTATTGAAATAGTAAACTCTCTGGTCTTTTCCAGTATCTCCACCATAAGTAAAACGTTTTCCTACAGTCTTGAATGTCTCTTTGATACTTTCGCCAAGATTTCCCGCAAAAATAGATGGTTCACTTGATGTGTCGTAAGTGAATTCACCTGGCTCAGCGCAGACTTCTACGACCTTCCCCTGTTCCACGATGATCATACACTGTCCATCTGCTACGGCAATACCTGAACCGTTTGAAATAATATTGTCATTCCCTTTTGTGTTTGAAGAACGTCCCGTAACACGTTTCTGCCCTTTAGTAACAAGTACCTCCTTTGGCATAGATTCACAGTAAAAAAACTCTTTCCATTGATCAGCGAGAGTGCCACCGACAGCACCCATACCTGCTTTAATAAGTCCCATAATAATTGCTCCTTTCCTAATAAATGATCCTCTCTATGTTGTCCGGTTTCTACCGGCAGATCACAAAAAATAATACTTTAATATATGATATTCCATGCATCCCCCATGACATCATAAGCGTAAACCTGATTATCACAGACACCATAAAGCTGTTCCTGTACAAACTGCTCGTCACTATCAGTTCCCAGTGCGAACAGCATACAACATCCTCCATCGATCTCGTCTGTATCACCTATATACATAAGGCTCATGCCTTGTTCCAGTCCTTGCCTGACCTCATCGATCTCCTGCAGGATTTCTAACGCAATCTCTATCGATTGACCATCTGAGAAATCCTCATATTCGGTAAAATCATAAACACCTTCCAGCTCTGTCAAATGCCCATCTTTCAAAGAAATCGACGGGCGGAATTCCATAGCGCTACCACCATCCGTAACAGAAATCAGTACATTGGAATAAATCTCGCTGAAGTTACAGCGTAGTACAAGAACTTCTCCCGGCTTTCCTTGAAACAACGGGGTGCTTTTCTCATCTATGTATTCCCCTTCTTCTGTTATTTCAGAAGCATATATCGTAATCCTTCCCTTATCATTCGGCGGTACGATTGCATACAGTTCCTGACCCTCTGTCATAAAATAAGCCGCACCGGACAAGAATGGATAGGTCTCTATGAATGCATTTGCCTCCAGATAAATGGATAAATCTGTCATACTCAGTTCACTGTCTACATATCCCAGGAGAGCCACTCCCGCTCCACAACTGTTCTGCCCAATCTGCTTTTGCAATATCGAAAGTTCCGATGCTTCCGCTTCTGCCTTATCGTCATCTGCTATTTTATTATCACCTGGTATCGTAACAAGCTGACCATTCTGATGCTTGCTGCCATCTGGATCTGAATTCGTTTTCCTTGTTTTCAGTCCACATCCACACACGAAACTGACAAGCAGTAACATCACACCTAATCGTAACGGGAACTGTTTCATATCCTCTTTCTCCTTGTAAATACGTTTTCCTTGCCTCAAATAAATTGGCCTTCTTACATCGCATAAATCTGATCCATCAGATATTCGGCAGTCATCGATCCGTAGAAAAACTGGTCGATAAGGCCATTTTTCTTTGCATCCCGAATGTCCTTTGCTACCTGTTTTTCAGTATTAGAATCTACGATAAGGGCAATTTTACAACCGGGACACACTGCCTTTACCTTATCCCGGAGCTTCAGCCTCTCACTGAGTTTCCAAGGAGTATAACTGGTTACTTCCATCATAAGCACATACGGTTTGTACACTTGACATAATTCCAAGGTATCTTTTGGAGACTCTGTACGGATCACATCAATATCATAGTCCGAACTTCTGAAGGCAGTCGCTACGGAGTCGGCAAACAGAAAATTCTGCATATCCACCACTATTTTTCGCATCGAACATCCCCCTTTCTTTAGCGATATATCCGATGTGTGTGTGACATCTTATTTCTTGGTATTATTTTAGCAATGAAATACGGTTTTGTCTGTCCTCAAAAGTGTGGACAAATTTATTAATGCGCCTAAAATTTACAGAATTTTCCAACATTTCCACATGCTAGACAAGGCACTACCCTGTAGCAAATGTTCTGAATCGTCAAAAAAAGACACTAACCTATGTTAATGCCTTTTTGTCATTATATGTAGTTTACTTCATTTTTTTGTATCAAACTGATTACCAGGCACAACCAGACGCTTACTGACTGCTGCCACCATCAGACGATTGCGGTTCGGATATCCGGTCTTCTCCAGCATACGGTTAATATACGTCCGCACAGATGATTCTGCCACATGAAGACTGGCTGCGATCTCTGCATTCGTCTTGCCCTCACACAACAAACGCAGGGTTTCCATCTCTTGATCCGACAAATTACAAGAAAGCACATTTCCAAGCTGTACCGTTGGCACACTGTCTGGCCAAAACTGCTTGCCCTGAAGGGTACCTTCGATCACGTCAATCAGATCACTGGAAGGAGAATCCTTGTACCAGAAACTGTCCGCTCCTATTCTTCTTGCCCGGTCTAAGAAGCGTCCTTCTAACATTGAGGTGACCATCACAATTTTAATCCGAGGGTAGAACTTCTTGATTTCTTCTGCTGCTGTCAGGCCATCGGAGTCATTTTCCGTGCAAATATCCATCAAAATCAAATCGATATGCCCCTCACTACATCGAGCAAGTGCTGCATCTGCACGCGTTAATACACCTGCCACTTCACATTCACCACTTTTTTCCACACTAGAACACAAATACATACGGACAAGTGCCTGATCCTCAACAATTAGTATCTTTTTCACAGCTCTTCATCCCCTTTCTAAGAGCTAATTCTTTGGTATATCTATTATCAAAGAAAACTTTGGCAAACTCTGTACATTCATCGTACCTCCCGCTGCCTCTATCCGATGACGCAAATTGGTAAGACCTCCGCCTTCCATAATCGTTTGCTCCGGCTGCTTGCCATTATTCCCTATCATCACCGTATAATTATCTGCATTGTTCCAAATATTTATCTCAAGTTCCGTTGCCTGTGCATACTGGATTGCATTATTCAGGCAGACTTGCATCGCAACATACATCAAATCTGCCGCACTTCCCTTAGGCTCTTCTCCCTTCATCTGTACCATCACACCACTACTCTTTGCATCGTGAAACAGTTTTTCCTTTGCGGACAAAAGAGCCGCTTCCCGAAAGGCAATACTTTTTTCCCATTCCTGAAGCACCATTCCTGCATCCACCTCACCTAGATCTCCGGCAAGATACTGCTTTGTTACCGTAATGCTGGCAGCCAGACTATCGTGCATCGCAGATTTTGCAGCCAAAAGTTCCTTCTCCTTGGCAACCGCCTCAACATTTTCAGAAAGTTCACGAAGCTTCTTTGCATCTTCGTCAAGCTTCCTATTATCATCTGCAAGCTGCACCAGTGCCCGATGTAATTCTGTAATATCAGCAGCTGTAAGCTGGGTATAGACTTCTCCATACCGGTCTGTTACTTTCGTCCATTCAAATTGCCATACCGTCTTATCCGGGAAACGATACGTATCCTCCATATCCGAAAGCCTTACCACGCCATCCGGTGGTGAGGCAAGCGCAATCTTCACCTCACCAAGATATTGCATATCACTTTGGAACAGATATTGACTCAGACGATACATCTGCCGATTGCAAAGCACAATTCCTCCAAGATTGTCAAAGAAGCATACTGCTGTCGGAAGCTGATCAAAGCTTTCTTTAATTGCATTCACTCGGAGCTTTTTCCATTTACCCATTGTCCCCGCCTCCAATCTGTGTTCGAATAAGCCATAACCCTTCCTCCATACAGGCTGTCACTTTCGAGGATACCACCTCCAAAAGATCACCCTCACATTCCACAGAAAGGTTCATCTCCGTATCGGACAAAGAAAGAAAAAGCGAATGTAAACCACCTCTCGTCATTCCCACTACATCTTTCACCAGTTCCAGCAGACGAGCGACTTCTGATGTACGCATCGCCCTTGTTGTGAGATATGCTACCCCACATTCTGTTCCTCCTGCATTTAACGCACGCACAGCTTCATCAAAAGTCAGACGAATCTCCTGTTGTGGCAGCATCTCGTATTCCTTGCCAAGGAAATACAGATTCGCACTTCGCTTAATATATGTACCAATCAGCATGATTTCCTTCATATAAGCCCGTAGTTCATCTGCATCAGCATCCTTACACAATGCAAGTAATTCACATATCCGGTCGGTCTGTTTTCCATGCTTTGCTTCCAGCTCATCATAAATACGATTCTTCTCAGCCAGCTCATGTAACTGCTTCTCTATCAAATAAGCATCGTGCAGTTTCTTTTTATTTTCTTCCATTTTGACCTTATTGGCATTCAAGTGGCTGCGAAGTTCTGTCAATTGACGGATATTATCCCCCCAGACAGTATAACCAATCTTGATTGGCGCTGAAGAAATACGCATTCCCTCTGGACTGATGATCGTTTGTCCATCCTGCGGACAGACCATGTCCTCTCTTGCCGTCTTAGAGCGGAGCAGCACGCGACCATTCTGGTCAACAATACAGGACACCAGTGTCGTTGCCTGAAATAACCCGACATACCCAGTATTGGACTGTATCATCCTGCAATGGATACAGCTTTCATAAATCGATGCATACAACAGACAAAACATAGCATTCATATCGCCAAACATAAAACGTACCTTTGGGAAATCCACCAGATACAGCAATCCGTACAATAACATGACACAGCCTAGGATAAATGGCATCATTCGCTTTCTGCCAATTTCCGGAACACGACTTTGCCGTAATAAATGAATGATGGTAAACAACATGCAAACAACCATCCATCCCAGACACGCAAAATATAGCAGGCGATGAGAATATACCTTGTTATCAGGCACTCCCGGAATCCCGCTTTTGAAGACAAATACCCGTTGATGCAGGTCATTTGTAATCACTGCCAGAAATAACAGCGCAGGAATCACTGCCAGTATCTGACTCTTCGCAGGCAGCCGGTAAGACTCAGGCTTCCCCATATACATAGCAACATACACCCCAAGGAGCGGAATAAACAGCATGGGAAGGTAATACAGATACCACAGATAACGCGCTACCGTCAGATTAGTAACGATCTCATATTTAAATGTCCGAAAAATCATCCATATCAGTATCAAGGCTGCCATCAGACGCAGACAATGCAATACTGGCTTCTGAATGATACGCTGATCCAGGGAATATCCCCACAGGACAAACAACAACAGATATAATGCAGCACGTACATAACTTGGATTGCTTCCGCCAATGTCATACATAGCAAGAAACCGGCAAGCATATGCTACTGCAATAATCCCAAAAACAAGAATCCTCATGCATAATTGTCTGGTGTTTCGTTTCACGTAATGAAGCCCTCGCTTTCTCTTGGACTCTCAGTTCCAAGTTCTCTTCTTATTCCAATCTCTTCGGAATACCTCGCTCTTCCTGCTGCAAGATACGCATCATACAACACATGACACCTTTCTACTGTGCATCTGAAGCAATCTCGTATCTAAAATAATTATAATATACCCCACTTTTTTCCGCAACGCATTCACAACAATTCATGATTTTCAAACCAGTGGACAATCTTGTAAGGCATGGTGCTAGGAAAATCAAATCCCTGTTTTTACAATAGGATACTGGATGCGCAGATTATGAAATACTGGAA
>NZ_JBNPLX010000026.1:0-36931 GCF_050313695.1 Bariatricus sp. SGI.161 | reverse complement strand
CGGGGAGGACGCAAAGAAACTTCTTACCAAGCTGCAAACCAGAAACGAGCGCCTTTTCATGCTGACGTTCCTTGTGCTGAACGTGGCCGATACCAAACAGAAGTTGAGCAACGATGTGTTTCAGGCCGCCGGTGTGGCGCAGAAATACAACTGTTCCCTTGTCCGTCTGGACTACCAGCAGGAACAGGGCCTTGTGAGCAGCCTGCCGCTGGGCGTCAACCAGATCAAAATTCAGCGGGGCCTTACCACTTCCAGCGTGGCCGTGTTCGTGCCGTTTGTGACGCAGGAGCTTTTTCAGGGCGGCGCAGCCATGTATTACGGGGTCAACGCCAAGTCCCACAACATGATTATGCTGGACAGAAAACAGGCCCGGTGTCCTAATGGCCTGAAATTAGGCACCCCCGGCAGCGGCAAGTCTATGAGCTGTAAATCCGAGATCGTCAGTGTGTTCTTAACGACGCCTGACGATATTTTTATCTCCGACCCGGAGTCCGAATACTATCCGCTGGTGAAGCGGCTCCACGGACAGGTGATCCGGCTGTCACCCACCAGCCGGGACTATGTGAACCCGCTGGACATCAACCTGAACTATTCCGAGGACGATAACCCGCTGGCCCTGAAATCCGACTTTGTGCTGTCGTTCTGCGAGCTGGTCATGGGCGGCAAGAACGGGCTGGAACCCATTGAAAAGACGGTGATTGACCGGGCCGTGCGGGTGATCTACCGGCCCTATCTGGCAGACCCCCGCCCGGAAAATATGCCAATTCTGTCCGACCTCCACAAAGCGTTGTTAGATCAGCACGTCCCGGAGGCTGACCGTGTGGCGCAGGCCCTTGACCTGTATGTGTCCGGCTCCCTGAACGTCTTTAATCATCGTACAAACGTGGACATCGGCAACCGGCTTGTGGCCTTTGACATCAAGGAATTGGGCAAGCAGCTCAAAAAGCTGGGGATGCTCATTGTCCAAGACCAGATTTGGGGCCGCGTTACCGCCAACCGCAGCCAGGGCAAGGCCACATGGTACTTTGCCGACGAGTTCCATTTGCTTCTGAAAGAGGAACAGACGGCGGCCTATTCTGCTGAAATCTGGAAGCGGTTCAGAAAATGGGGCGGCATCCCAACCGGCGCGACGCAGAACGTGAAAGACCTGCTTTCCTCCCCGGAGATCGAAAACATTCTGGAAAACAGCGATTTTATCACTCTGCTCAATCAGGCGTCCGGGGATAGAAAAATCCTTGCGGAACGGCTCAACCTGTCGGCAGACCAGCAGAAGTACATCGACAATTCCGAACCCGGCGAGGGCCTTTTGATCTTTGAAAATGTGGTGCTGCCCTTTACAAACCCAATCCCCCACAACACCCAGCTTTACAAGATTATGACGACCCGGTTAAGCGAGGTGGTAAGCCAATGACCCCAAAACACAGCAAAGGAGGTGACGGCCATTGAAAGAGCTGAAAGCAAAGCCCAAGGTGACACAGGCCATGACCCGCGACGGACTGACGCTGGAAAATCAGGCCACCGGCGAGGTTGAGAACATTTCCAGCCGGGAGGCCGAACAGGACTATACCCCGGAGGCTGGCGGTACAGCGGAAAAGCTGCTGGAACGGGCCGACGATGCCCATGACCGGCATAAGGCCAAAAAGTCCGCAAAACAGGCAGCGGCCACCGCTGCCGAGGGGGACGCCGCCCTGCACCGGCCATCCTCCCGGCTCCAACTGACCGAGGAAGAACGGGCCGACCCGGATTTGCAGCCCTATATTCGCAAAGCAGATAAGAAAGCTGACAAGCTGGATGCAGCCCGTGACGCCATTCCGAAAAAGCGTGTTGTCGTAAAAGAAACGGTCTATGACGAGGCCACCGGCAAGGCCAAGAGCGCCCTGCGTTTTGAACAGCAGGACAAAGGGCCTCCCAAGTTAAAGCCCAACCCGGCAGGCCGTCCCGTTTCGGAGGCGCTGCTATTCGCCCACGGCAAAATCCACGAAGTTGAGCATGAAAACGTGGGTGTGGAGGGCGGCCATAAGGGAGAAGAACTTGCCGAGCGTCAGGCTGGCCGGGCCATCCGCAGCAGCATCCGGCACCACAAGCTGAAACCCTATTGGGCCGCAGAAAAAGCCGAGCGTCAGGCCCTTGCCGCCAACGCGGAGTATTTTTACCAGAAGTCCTTGCGGGATAACCCGGAGATCGCACAGGCGGCCACCAATCCCGTTTCCCGGTTCTGGCAAAAACAGCAGATCAAGCGCCAGTATGCCAAGGCTGCCCGGACAGCGGGCCAGACCGCAGGGGCGGCGGCACAGGGCGCAGCCAAGACAGCCGCATCCTCCACCAAGGCGACCAAGGCAGCCGCCGAGGAAAGCAAACGAGCCGCCTCCTTTGTGGCCCGTCACTGGAAAGGTTCGCTGGCCGTTCTGGTGCTGGGGCTTTTGCTGCTGATGGTTTTGACCGGCCTGCAATCCTGCACCGCCATGTTCGGCAGCGCCGGAAGCGGCATTGCGGCGTCCTCCTACTTTTCCGAGGACAGCGACATGCTGGCCGCCGAGGATGCCTACGCTACACTGGAAGCCGAGCTGCAAGCGTATCTGGACAACTACGAGGCCACCCATGACTATGACGAGTACCACTTTGACCTTGACAGTATCGAGCATGACCCCTATGTGCTAATCTCCATTCTGTCGGCGCTCCATGACGGACAGTTTACCATTGGAGAGGTGCGAAGCGACCTGCAAATGCTGTTCGACAAGCAATACATCCTGACGGAAACCGTTGTCAAAGAGGTGCGCTACCGCACGGAAACCCGGACAGGGACGCGGACGATCACAGACCCGGACACCGGCGAAACCTCAACCGAGGAATACGAGTATGAAGTAGAAGTACCGTATGACTATTACATCTGCACCGTGACTCTGGAAAACTTCAATCTGTCCCATGTGCCGGTCTACATCATGGACGAGGAAACCCTAAGTGCCTATTCCCTGTATATGTCCACGCTGGGCAACCGGCCCGACCTGTTTTCCGGCAGCCAGTACCCCCACGCCTCCACCCTGAAAGAACCGACCTATTATGACGTTCCCCCGGAGGCTTTGGAGGATGAACAATTTGCCGCCATGCTGAAAGAGGCCGAAAAGTATATCGGCTATCCCTATGTGTGGGGCGGCAGTTCCCCCAGCACCAGCTTTGATTGCAGCGGCTTTATCTCATGGGTCATCAATCATTCCGGCTGGAATGTGGGACGGCTGGGGGCGCAGGGCCTATACAACATCTGTACCCCTGTTTCCAGTTCGCAGGCCAAGCCCGGCGACCTTGTGTTTTTTGTCGGCACTTATGACACCCCCGGCGTGTCCCACGTCGGCCTGTATGTGGGCAATTCGGTGATGCTGCATTGCGGCGACCCCATTTCCTACACAAATCTCAATTCAAACTATTGGCAATCCCATTTTTACAGTTTCGGGCGTCTGCCCTGACGCCAGAAAGGAGTTTTGACTATGGCAAGTAAACTTGACCGCATCGAAAAGGACATCCAGAAAACCAAGTCCAAGATCGCGGAGTATCAGAAACAGCTTCGGGAGCTGGAAGCGCAGAAAACCGAACAGGAGAATTTGCAGATCATCCAGCTTGTGCGCGGCATGAACATGAAGCCGGAGGAATTTGCCGCGTTCCTGCGTTCCGGCGCAATGCAGGCCGCCCCTGCTGTCACAGCGTACCATGAACAGGAGGACACTGCCCATGAAGAATAAAACCAGACGAATTTCCCGGATTCTGCCCGCAATTCTGGCCGTGATGCTCTGCGTCACGGTCTTTCCTGTTACCGCCTTTGCAGGCGGCGCCGACCCGGCCCCGGAGCCTTTGCCGGAAGCTGCCGCCGAAGCAACCGGCGGCGTGGAGCCTGACACGGAGAAGCCCGATAAGACGAATACCGCAGCAGCAGGCAAAACGGAGGATGATAAAAGCAAGCGCTTGACCGGCAAGGAGGCCGCCGACCTGCTTTCCTCTCTGTTCGGCTCCAAGGTAAGCATCACTGCCACGGACGACGGCATCCAGATCACCACCAGCGGCGCGGAGGAAACCACACAGACCGGCACCGTGACTACGGGCGGCGGAAAGCTGAACGTCCGCACCGGCGCGGGACTTGATAAGACCGCGTTCACCCAACTTCCCAACGGAACGCAGGTGGAAGTGATCAGCACAGACGGCGATTGGGTGAAAATTCTTCTGCCGGAGCGCATTGGCTATGTCCATTCCGACTACCTGACCGTTAGCGACACCAAGACAGAAAACACCGGCGAGGGCAGCTTCACCCTCTCCCTTGATGAAGAAGAACTTGCCGCCCTGCTGGGGCTATTCACCGGCAGCCAGACCAGCGGCGGGAGCGCCGCCCTGACCCCAGACGGGAACCTGACGCTGATTGACGACATCGGCAGCACCACCCAAAGCGGCAAGCAGTTTATCACCGTGGAAACCAAGACCGGTAACGTCTTTTACCTGATTATTGACCGGGACGACGAGGGAAAAGAAACCGTCCATTTCTTAAATCAGGTGGATGAAGTCGACCTGCTGGCGCTGATGGAGGACGGCCAGACGGGGACGGCTGCTGTTGTCTGCACCTGTACCACCAAATGCAAGGCTGGGGCCGTCAATACGAATTGCCCGGTTTGTAAAAATAACATGAGCGAGTGTACCGGGCCGGAGCCGCAGGAAACCCAGCCACAGGAAACCGAGGCCCCACAGGAGGAACCGAAAAACAGCGGTTCCGGCGCTGGCGGCCTGATCGTGTTTCTTGTAGTAGCACTGGCTGGCGGCGGCGCAGCCCTGTATTACTTCAAGTTCAAAAAACCCAGGGCAGATACCAAGGGCAGCGACGATTTAGACGAGTATGATTTTGGCGACGACGAGGATTTGGAGGACGAAGCGCCGGAAACCGAAAATGAACAGGAGGACGAGGAATGAGTTATCAGTTGGTAATTGCAGAAAAAACGAGTGTCGCCCGCAGCATTGCGGGCGTGATCGGGGCCACGGAGAAGCACGACGGATATTTGCAGGGAAACGGCTATCTGGTGAGCTGGTGCATCGGGCATCTGGTGTCCTTTGCCGATGCGGGCCGGTATGACGAGCGTTTCAAGAAATGGCGTTATGAGGACTTACCCATTCTCCCGGAAACGTGGCAGTACATCATCACAGACGAGAAAAAGCAGCAGTTTGACATTCTGCGCTCCCTGATGGAGCGCCCCGACGTGACCGGCCTTGTGTGCGCCACCGACGCCGGGCGCGAGGGAGAACTTATTTTCCGTTTCGTCTACCAGATGGCAGGCTGTAAAAAGCCGTTCAAGCGCCTCTGGATTTCCAGCATGGAGGACAGCGCCATCCGGGACGGCTTTACCCACCTGAAACCGGGAACGGACTATGACCCGCTGTATCAATCGGCCCTGTGCCGGGCCAAGGCAGATTGGCTTGTGGGCATCAACGCCACCCGGCTTTTCTCCGTGCTGTACCACAAGACCCTGACTGTGGGCCGTGTCCAGACCCCGACCCTGAATCTGCTGGTAGAGCGCGACGCCAAGATCACAAATTTCAAGAAAGAGAAATATCACATCGTCCATATCGGTGTAGGCGGCGCGGACGCAGTAAGCAGCCGTTTTTCTGATGCTGCCGAAGCAAACACCGTCAAGGCGGCTTGTGCCGGAGCGCATGCCGTTTGTGCTTCCGTGACGCGGGAGAAAAAGACGGAACAGCCGCCCAAGCTCTATGACCTGACCACCTTGCAGCGGGAGGCCAACCGGCTCTTTGGCTTTACCGCCAAGCAGACCCTTGATTATGCACAAACGCTGTATGAAAAGAAACTGCTGACCTATCCCAGAACGGACAGCCAATATCTCACCGATGATATGCTGCCTGTGGCCGAAAGCCTTGTGTCCGGCCTTTGGGGGCTGGTGCCTTTCGCCAAGGGCCTGAACATTTCCCCGCAGTATGACCGCATCCTGAACAGCAAAAAGGTGTCCGACCACCACGCCATCATCCCCACCGCTGCATTTGTGAAACAGGGTTTTGACGGATTGGCCGAAAGTGAACGAAAACTGCTGTCCTTAATCTGCTGCAAGATGCTGTGCGTCGTGGCCGGGCCTTATGTGTATGAGGCTGTCACCGCCACATTCACCTGTGCCGGGAAAGAGTTTATCGCCAAGGGCAAGACCGTTCTTTCCCCCGGCTGGAAAGAGATTGACCGTCGTTTCCGTTTCTCCCTGAAAACCGATTCTGACGAGGACGCCGAGGCCGTGCGGGAGCTGCCGGAGCTTAAAGAGGGCCAGACCTTTTCGGACGTGGCTGCATCCGTCACGGAGCATTTCACCACGCCGCCCAAACCCTATACCGAAGATACACTGCTGTCTGCTATGGAACGGGCCGGGGCCGAGGATATTCCGGAGGACGCCGAGCGCAAGGGGCTGGGAACCCCGGCCACCCGCGCCGCTATTCTGGAAAAGCTGGTGCAGATGGGCTTTGTCCAGAGAAAGGGCAAGCAGCTCATTCCCACCAAGGACGGCATCAATCTGGCCGTGGTGTTGCCGGAGGCTTTGACCTCTCCCCAGCTTACCGCTGAATGGGAAAGCCGTCTGGCCGAGATCGCCAAGGGGCAGGCTGACCCCGACGAGTTTATGGCCGGTATTGAGGCTATGACGCGGGAGCTGGTGAAAACCTATTCCTGCATCAGTGAGGATAAGCAGAAATTGTTTCAGGCCGAGCGCGTGGCAATCGGGACGTGTCCCCGCTGCGGCGAGGCCGTCTACGAGGGCAGGAAAAACTACTACTGTGGAAACCGGGCTTGCCAGTTTGTCATGTGGAAAAATGACCGCTTTTTTGAGGAACGCAGGAAAGCGTTCACCCCGAAGATCGCCGCCGCGCTGCTCAAAGACGGAAAGGCCAAGGTAAAGGGCCTCTATTCCGCAAAGACCGGGAAAACCTACGACGGGACGGTGCTTTTAGCTGATACGGGCGGGAAATACGTCAACTACCGTATCGAGAAAAGAAGCTAAAACACTAACGTAGCAAGCATAGGGAGTGTAGCCACACTCCCGGCAAAATCCCTGACCCGGCGCACCTGCCGGGCCGGGGATTTTCTCTTTGGGGAAGCCCCAAACCCTTATATTATGTGAAAGACCTGCTAATAAAAGTCAAGTAGGGATTTCAAAATTTTAAGTTAGAGAAAAAGGCTACACAAAACCAGACCGCTAAGCGATTCAAAATTGAAACGGCAGTCGGCCAGAGAGGTGTTCAGTATGAGATCGGATCTGCGCTAGTGTGTTTAGATAAGCAGTCACCGAGGCGTAATAGATACGCAGGAACTTGTTGGCAGAAGCCATCATGTAGACCTTGTAAGGCTTTCCTTCGGAACGCTTTTTGTCCATGAATTGGTACACGGGTTCGTCCAAAGGGGCGCTTTGCAGATAAACGCCCATAACAAGGAACAAAGTTCTGCGCAGAGCGGCGGAACCCCGTTTAGAGATGCTGCGGCTGCGGATGTCCATTTGGCCGGACTGGCAAGGCGGGGCATCAATGCCGGCAAAGGCAACCAAAGCCTTCTTGGAGTGAAACCGGCGCACATCGCCAATTTCCGCCATAAGCTGCGGGCCGAGTGTGGGACCCACACCGAACATCTTCATGACGACAGGATATTCTGGCAAGGAAGCCGCTAAAGACTGCATCTCCTGTTTGAGTGCGGCCAGCGCAGCAGAAGTTGTCTGAAGTTGCATAACTGCCTGTTCTACTAAGAGTCTGGTCGTATCGTTTTGGGGCATAACGCCAATACAGCTGCCTGCTTTGGCGTGAATTTCGCGAGCCTTCTCTTGGCTGAAATTGTATCCATGTTTTCTACACCATTTCTGATATTTGGTAGAAAAAGATTTCAGGGATAACTCTGAAACGCACCGGCAATGCCAGAAGGCCGAGACGAAATCTACCCATTTCTCTCTACCATCGGCACGGGGTAGACTGCTGAATAGGCGATTGACCTCCGGGAATACGGCATCCAGCAAGGAAATCAGGCTGTTTTTCAACATAGTCTGCACCTTGGAAGACTGCTGGTACTGGCGGTAGCAGTTTTTCAAAAGTAGCCGGGTATCTTCCTCCGGGACATACCTGGGCAGCGTAAGCCAGTGGTCAAGCCCGTAGTTGGCCAGTTTCACAGCGTCCTTCTTGTCTGTCTTGGCTCGTCTTAAACTGTTGTTCCCGTAGTCATGCACCAGCATTGCATTGACCACGGAGACATAAAGCCCTGCATCGTGGAGCAGCCAAGCCACCGGTGTATGGTAATTACCCGTTGATTCCATTACCACACGGGTCTCGCCGTCCAGACTTTTGAGCAGCTTTGCCAGCTCGTTCAGTTCACTGGCGGTGTGCCGCACTTCAAAGGGTGAGACCACTACCTCTCCAAAGGGGCGCATGACAGCGATCATGCTTTTCCCCTTGGAAACATCGATGCCAACGCAGTTCATTCACATTCCCCCAATACAAAGAATCCGCAACCGGAATCCATCTTTTCTCGCTGCCGATTCAATCTATTGCGTGACACGAACTCTCCGGCATCCGGTGGCTCAACCTGCTCAAATCGAACGCTGCAACAAGAGGATGGCTGACAGTCTTTCACACGGACATGCAAGCCCAAGGAGTGATAGGTCAGCCAGTTGCTCCTCTCATTGTAGCTTAGGCACGAGATGGAGGGAAAGCCGGACTGGCTGCCCGGCTTTCCTGTCCAAATTTATTGTAATAGGAGCGATTCAATGAGCGAAGTGTTTTCTGTACTGCTTCATAACCGACAGCGTTATGAGCAAGGCAAAGAGGGCCTATGGTTTTCTCTGCCGACCACAACCGAAAAACTGCAAGCAGCCCTGCGGGAAATCGGAATCAGCACCGACAATCCACAGGACTTTTTTCTATACGGGTATAGAAGCCCACAGAAGCGACCTATTAAGCTGCCCCGTGATATGGTGCTGTCCGCAGGCATGGATGAGCTGAACTTCCTTGCCGCAAGATTGGAAAAGCTGGACGCCACCGAACTTACGGAGCTGAACGCCGCCCTGACAAGCCCGCAGAGTGATTTTCACAATATCGGCCAGATTATCGACTATCCCGAAAATGTGGACTTTTATGTGCATTTGCCGGATGTCACCGGCACAGGACAGTTGGGCGACTACTATCTAAACCGTTCCGGCATGGTGGATATGCCGGAGGAATGGAAAGCTGGGATTTTCCTGCCCCGTTTTGGCCTGCATATTGCCAACACAGAGCATGGTGTTTTTACCGATTATGGCTATCTGGTAAAAAGCGGCGACGAATGGCAGCGCGTCCATGAGGGACAGCCAGTGCCGGAGGAATACCGGGTGATGGCCTATCCTGCGCCGGAAATTCTGCGGGAAGAAAGCAAAGTGCAGCCGGAGGCGGCAGCCCCCGCAAAGGCCCCGCAGCCTGTCACCCCCATTCTCTTAAACGGCCAGAACAGCGCCGAGCGCATGAAAGAGATCACCGACCGGCTGGAAACCGGCATACAGGAGCTTTTCGAGAGTGAACGCTACAAAGCCTATCTCACCACCATGTCCAAGTTCCACAGTTACAGCTTCAACAACACCCTCCTGATTGCCATGCAGGGCGGACAGCTTGTGGCGGGCTACAACAAGTGGCGGGACGATTTTCACCGCAATGTAAAGAAAGGCGAAAAGGCCATCAAGATACTGGCCCCGGCCCCGTTCAAGGCAAAAAAGGAAGTGCAAAAGCTGGACGCACAGGGCAGGCCGGTGATGGGAAAGGACGGAAAGCCTGTTACCGAAATACAGGAAATACAGGTTCCGGCCTTTAAGATCGTTTCCGTCTTTGATGTGAGCCAGACCGAGGGGGAACCGCTGCCCTCTATCGGCGTGGAAGAGCTGACCGGCAGCGTGGAACGCTACGGGGAGTTTTTCAAGGCGCTGGAACAGACCTCCCCGGTTCCCATTGGTTTTGAGGACATTCCGGGCGGTTCCCACGGCTACTACCACCTGACGGAAAAGCGGATCGCCATTCAGGAGGGCATGAGCGAATTACAGACCCTAAAGACGGCCATCCATGAGATCGCCCATTCCAAGCTCCACGCCATCGACCCGGAAGCCCCGGCCATTGAGCAGGCCGACCGCCCCGACAGCCGCACCCGCGAGGTGCAGGCCGAAAGCGTGGCCTATGCCGTCTGCCAGCACTACGGGCTGGACACCTCCGACTATTCCTTTGGCTATGTGGCCGGTTGGAGTTCCGGCAAGGACTTGAAAGAGCTGAAAGCCTCCCTTGAAACCATCCGGGCCACCGCCCATGAACTGATTAGCACCATTGACGGCCACCTTGCCCAGCTTCAGCAACAGCGGCAGGCCCAGCAGGAACAACCGAAGGCCGCGCCGCTGGAACAGGCCGCCGAGCAGCCAGACCCGGACAGCGTATTTTCCAAGCTGTCCCCGGAGCAACAGCAGGAAATGACCGACAGCGTAAAAACCATGCTGCAAACCCTCATTGACGCGGATTTGAAATCCACCGGCGAAGTGTCGCAGGGAACCAAGGAAGCGGCGCAGGCGCAGGGCTTTACCATTGCCGGGGATGGAACACTGGAACAGGCCAAAGTCCCGCAGGAGGCCGCCTACCGTCTGGAAAGCGGCGATTACCTGTATATCCAGACATCGGAAACCGGCTATGATTACACGCTGTACGACCCCGACTACAAGGAACTGGACGGAGGCCAGCTTGATAATCCCGACCTGTCCCTTGCGGAAGCCGGAAAAGAAATCCTTGCCATCCATGAGCTACCGGCTGGGGCAATGGAACCCCTGACCGGCGACAGGCTGGATGATTTTCTGGAAGCCGCTGAACAGACCAACGCCATTCCCCAGCCGCAGGCGTGGAACGGGATCGACGGACTTTTGAATGGGAAACCGTTCATGCCTGAGGCGTCCCCGGCTGACCGGGCCGCCGCCCTGATGGAGCTGGCAGAGAAAAACGCCCCGCGTCTGGGCAGCGAGGAACGGCAGTTGATCGTGGCCTATGCCGAGGCCGTGGGCGATACTGACAAGGTGATCGGGCTTATCAACCGCCTGTGTGAACAGGGCTATGAGCTGCAAAAGGGCCAGATGGATTCTTTTGTGAAAAGCGAGATCGAAAGTGAGATTGCCGTTGCCAACGCCCAGCGGCAGATCGCGCAGAATCCGGCAGCGGAGCCGGTTGTCACGATCCTTTGGAGTGAAAGCCCCCATCTGAAAGACGGCCAGCAAATGCCGCTGCATGAAGCCGAGGCCGTTTTCAAGGAGCTGGACAGCGCCAGACGCCATGAACGGGAGCAGCCGGGCTATACGGGCCATTGGTACGACAAGACCAAGTTCCGCATTGACTTTACCATGCAGGGCCAGCCGGACAGCTACGAGGGACGGCAGGACTTTGGCGACGGGGACGGTTCCCTGATCCAGCATATCCGGGGCTATCACGAATACTACGCGCAGGATGAAAGCTGGAAAAACCATGTGCTGCACCATGAGGGGCCGGAGGCATGGGAGGCGGACAAGGCCCAGCGGGATATGCTGCTGCATGAGTTTGTCCCGTATATGGAGCTGCATTGCAATCTGGCAGCTATGGAGCAGGAGGCCCGGCGTCCCCTACGATCCGGGGAAACCCTGACGCCGGAACAGACCGCTTATTTCAACGCGGTTTTGGACTATGTAAAGGAGTGCCGCCCGCTTCTCAATCAGGGCCAGTACCACTTGCCGGAGCCGCCGCAGCTTGCCGATTTCGACCAGAGCTTGCAGGACTATAAAAAACAGATCGAGGCAGAGCTGGAACAGGAGGCCGCCGCTGTCGGGCTGACGGTGGAGGAATATGTTGCCTCTGACTATGAGGCCCCGGCGCAGCCCAACTTTTCCATCTACCAAGTGCCGCCCGGCCCGGAGGGACGCGACTTCCGCTACCGTTCCTATGAGGACTTGCAGGCAGATGGGCTTTCGGTGGACAGGAAGAATTACCAGCTTGTCTACACCGCGCCGCTGGACAAGGACACTACGCTGGACGAGATTTACCGCCGCTTCAACATAGAACATCCCGCCGATTACAAGGGACATTCCCTCTCTACGGGGGATATTGTGGTGTTCCGGCAGGATGGGAAACAGACCGCCTATTATGTGGACGAGGGAGCCGACTACCGGCAGGTGCCGGAGTTTTTCGCCCAGCCGGAAAAGCAGCTCACGCCGGACGTGTGCATGACCGGCGAACAAATCCAGACGCCGAGGGGCCGTTTCTATCTGACCGACAGGAGCCGGGAACAGATGGAGGCCGCCGGGTATGGATTCCACCACCAGTCGGAGGACGGCAGGTATCTTATTATGGCAAACGGCACAAGGGCCTTTGCCATCCCCGCCCAGCCAGAAAGCCATATCAAGACGGCGGAAATGTCCACCGAACAGAACTACAACATGATCGACGGCATGATGAACAACGCCCCGTCTATGGAGGAACTGGAAGCAAGGGCGAAAGCCGGGGAACAGATTTCCCTTTTGGATGTGGCCGAGGCAGCCAAGGCGGAGGCCAAAAAGCCCAAGCAGACCCGAAAGACAACGCAGAAACAAAAGAAACCGTCCATCCGGGCGCAGCTTGCCGCCGCCAAGGAGGAACAGAAAAAGAGGCCCCCGGCGCGGGAAAAATCAAAAGAAATGGAGGTATGAGGAATGTATTTCACCGTGGAAGAAGAAAACCTGATCTGTCTGTACCACAATGCCGACCGCCGCAGGACGGCGGCAAATCTCCGGGCAGCTTTGCCGGACATGGACAAGGAAATGGCGGCGCTTTCCTGCCAGACCGCCGATAAGCTGGACGCCATGAGCGACGCCGACTTTGCGGCGCAGCGGTTCCACTTCACAGACGAATAAGCAAAACGCCGGGCGCGGGGGCTGTCAAAGCCTCTGCGTCCGGCATTTCTTTTTTGATAACTATAATGTCTGTTCAACAGCAACTCATAAGAATCATAAAAGCATTGACAGCGAAAATTGAAGTTGCTATAATGTACTTGAACAATAAGTACATTATAGCGATGAAAGGTTATAGATTATGGAGATCATTATCAGCAATAACGCCAACAAGCCGATATATGAACAAATCACATCGCAGATAAAAGCAATGATAATGAGTGGTGAATTGCAGCCGGGAGAAGCAATTCCTTCCATGCGATCATTAGCAAAATCAATTCATGTGAGTGTTATCACAGTCCAAAAGGCCTATGAGGATTTACAACGAGATGGTTTTATAGAAACAACCGTAGGCAGAGGTAGTTTTGTATCGGCGCAAAATAAAGAATTTTATCAAGAAGAACAGCAGCGAATTGCAGAGGAACATTTGCAAATTGCTGCTGATATTGGACGCACAAGCGGTATTTCATTAGATAAGCTAAAAGAAATACTTACGATGTTTTATATGGAGGATGAATAATATGGACTATGCTTTGAAATTACAACAAGTAACAAAGACATATAAAAATTCGGATTTTGTTCTGGATCATGTTTCTTTTTCTGTACCAACAGGTTCCATTATGGGCTTTGTAGGCGAAAATGGGGCAGGAAAAACAACGACAATAGGCTGTATTTTGAATACGCTTTTTCGAGATTCCGGGATTGTTCAAATACTCGGAAAGGAAATGAACGACAGTGATGTAGAACTTCGAGAAAATATCGGAGTTGTTTATGATGGCGATAACTTCCCCGGATATTTAACTGCAAAACAGCTTTGCCGTATTATGCAAGGAATTTTTACGAACTGGGATAATGCGTTATTTGAGCATTACTTGAAATTGTTTAAGCTAAGCAAAAATCAGAAAATTGCGAAATACTCAAAAGGAATGACGATGAAATTGGCAATCGCTGTGGCGTTGGCACATCATCCGAAACTATTGATATTAGACGAGGCAACCAGTGGTCTTGACCCTATTATGCGGGATGAAATGCTTGAGACATTCCTTGACTTTGTAGAAAAGCCAGAACATTCTATCTTATTATCTTCGCATATTACCAGCGATTTAGAAAAAATTGCAGACTACATTACATTTATCCATAATGGCAGGATTATTCTGACAGAAACAAAGGATAACTTGCTTTATAACTATGCTGTTTTGCGTTGCAGAGAAAAACAGTTTGCAAATCTGGACATAAAGGATATTGTTGCATACCGTAAACGAGATTATCAAATTGATGTTCTCGTTGCGGATAAAAAAGCGGCAGAGAAAAAATATTCTGATGTTGTTATAGACCATACAACTATTGATGATATTATGCTGATTCTGATAAAGGGGGATCAAGAATGAAAGGACTATTACGAAATAATTTCTATGGGATGCTTGAAAATATCAAGATTGCACTTATCGGTATTCTGCTCTGTGGCGTGTTACTGTGGATAACAGGAGATTCTACATTGCTTAGTGCTTTTTCTTTGTTGGCTGCGCCCATTATAGCGGTGCTTACTCTTTCATGTCTGCGTAAAGAAAGTGCATCTAAATGGGAAAAATACAAGATTACCCTACCTGTCACCCGCAAAGACCTCATAAAAAGCCAGTATATCAGTCACTTCATTTTGTGTGTAATAGGTTCTGTTCTGGTTGCTTTTGCTCTAATAGTTACCGTATTACTGCATGGAAACCAATATTTCTATTATGGTTTCCGCGATGCCATAACTTTAGTTTTAGGCGGTGGTATTTTTGCAATGCTGATAGGTGTGATTGCATTTCCTTTATTTTGCTTATGGGGTGCAGAAAAAACAGAGGTAATATCCATCATAAGCGTTTTAGGAGCTGTGGGGACAATTTTGGGATTAAGTTTGATAGTTAATCTACTCGTTGGAGGTGACAGTGTAACAGACTTAATTTATTATATCAGTTTGGTTTCAATCCTTTTGATTTCATTTATTACATTTGGAGTATCATACTATCTTTCATGCCGGATTTTCAAGCAAAAAGAGTTTTGAAAAAACAAATGCTAAAACGCCGGGCGCGGAGGTGTCAAAGCCTCTGCGTCCGGCGCTTCTTTTTTGTCCATTTTCCCGCATTTAGAACCCCGTTTTGAGGGAAACAGGATAACTTTATCTACCTGCCTACCGACCATGTGGAAAAACCCTTGATTCCCGTGGACTTTTACCGC
The DNA here is from genome assembly GCF_050313695.1 of Bariatricus sp. SGI.161. Taxonomy (NCBI): domain Bacteria; kingdom Bacillati; phylum Bacillota; class Clostridia; order Lachnospirales; family Lachnospiraceae; genus Bariatricus; species Bariatricus sp. SGI.161. The sequence goes on along the minus strand of NZ_JBNPLX010000026.1, from coordinate 21,773 downwards.
CCTAAATGCGTAGACAGGAGGTATCTTTTCCGCTGGCGTTCCGCCTCTTTCTTCCGGCGTACCTGCACCGCGCAATCCGGGCAGTATTTGGCCCGGTTGGAGTTCGGCGTAAACGCCGCCCCGCAGACGGCGCAGCGTTTGATCTCGTCCCGGCTTTTGGTGATCTCGGCGCATAGGGCCGCGTCCAGCGGCAGGACGGCCACCTTGAACTACCGGCACAGCAGCGAATAGGAAATACTCTGCACACAGACACATTCCTCCCCATCGTCCAGCAGGAGGCAGTTTCCGTTACAGTAGTTGCAGCACTCATGGGTGAGCCTGCGGGCCTTGCGGTATTGGGGGTAACTCATTCTCGGTATGTTCATCGTTCCTGCGTATGCTCCTTTCCCGGCGCTGTCCGCAAAATGCTGTCTACATTCTGTTTGACAATGCCGTATTCTTTCAATTTCTGTTTCGCTTCGCTGTACTGTGCGGACAGCCGTTCCCGTTCTGCGTCCAGCTTTTTATACTCGGTTTTGAGGGCGTACAGGTTGGGGAGCTTTGTGACCCCGGCCTCTTTGAGTGCCTTTGCCGCCGCCTCATACAAGATCAGTTGGCTTTCATGCTGCCGCCGGAACGCGGCCTTGTCTTTGGCATTTCGCAGTTCCAGCGCCACAGGCCGGAGCTGTTTGTAGGCAGAGAGGTTTTTTATCAGCAGCGCCATATCCCCAAGGCGGCGTTCTGCGTCTTTCAGGGCGGAGGCCGCCGCGTCGTTTGCCGCGCTGATCTCGGCCAGCCTGCTTTCCAAGCCCTCGTAGCTGTCGATCTGGTGTTCTGTGATGAAGTTTAAGGAATTGGCGGCCTGCTTCAAGTTGTGCAGCTTCGCCCACCGCGCATAGCCCGCCGACTGCTGGGCCTTGATACTGTCCTCCAAGGCAATCCGCAGGGAGATTTCCCCGGCGCTTCTTCTGCGCGGCCCCCGGTCAATGGCAATGCCCTTGATCCGCTGGGTGATCCGTTCCTCGGTGTAATCCTCCCCCAAGGTCTTGCAGCGGGTGAAGCGTTCCTGTCCGGGGGCGCGGAATGAAATAAACTTGCCCTGTTTGACTTCATAGCCCTGCGCCTCCATGAGCCGCAAAAAGCCGTCAAAGTCTTTGGCCTGCGGAATGGCCGCGTCGATGGCAAGTTTCAGTTTTGCTTTCCAGCTCTTGCCCTTTTTCTGTGCGTCCCACTCGGCGTAGGTCTTGCCCTTGTCTTTGCCGGGCTTTACCGCAGACAGGCCGTGTTCCTTGCACAGCCGGTCGCTGGTGCGCCGGATAAAGGCGTAGCTTTGGCGGTTGGAAATGTACTTGCGCTGGTTCGCCATATCCACGGCGCAGAAAATGATGTGGTTATGCAGGTGGCCCTTGTCGATATGGGTGGTAATCACATAGGGATATTTACCTTGCAGCACTTCATCGGCAAGCTGCCGCCCGATCTCATGGGCCTGTTCCGCCGTGGTTTCCCCCGGTTCAAAGGCTTGTATCAGGTGGTGGGCCAGATTGTTGCCCTTTTGGTACGCCTGATCTAACAGCATTTGAAATTCAATATCCGCCGTTTCATAGGAACAGCCATAGGAAGAAACGAACAGCTTTTCATCGGTCTTGTCCGGGTTCTCGATGTAGTCCAGCGCCTTTTTCAGCGTTGACTTGATAGGATGGATCTTTGTAACTGCCATATCTGTGCCAGCGCCCCCTTGATGTCCTCCAAGTCCTGCGCGTACACAGTCCCGGTACTGTTGATACGCCTTGCAATCTGGTTGATGTTGACGCCGATCTTTTGCAGCTCTGCGGTCTGCGCCCGGACAGGGCCGGTGTCGATATGGACGATATAGCCGTCGATCAGCATTTTCCGGGCGTAGGCAGAAAAGTTCTTTGTGCCAAGCTGGGCCATCTTCTGTTGGATCAGCGCCCGTTCCTCCGGCGTCACCGGGACGCGCAGCACAAACTTCCGTTTTCGGTTTGCCACTTTCGCACCTCCATTCATTCAGGGTTTTGGGGACTTCCCCAAGATACAAACGGGAAGCCGTTTGCCGGGAGTGTGGCTACACTCCCTATGCTTGCTACGTTACTGATTTCCTCGCTACGTTACTGATTTCCTCGCTAACAAGACGTTCCCAACCCCCAAAACTACCCGCAAAATAGCCCCCTGAACAGAAAAAAGTGCAAAAAAATAGAGGGTGCTTGCGCATCCCTCCACAAAAGAGAAAACAGAGGATGCCGGTTACACATCCTCCGTTTCTTTCTTCGGCTGTTCAATTTGTATGGCGCTGTCAATCGCGCCCTCAATGATCGGCAGATATTCTTCCGGGCATAATTTCAGCTTGTGGCTGACCCGTTGCCGCTGTTCGCTTTCCTCCCGCATGATCTCCGGGTTAAAATACCGTTCCACGGGAAGCCCGCAGGCTTTAATAAGCTGTATGATAACCGGCAGGCTGGGAATGGCCCCCTCGTTTTCGATGTTGGCAAGATAGCGCCAGTCGATATTGATTTTCTCTGCCATTGCTTTGCGTGAAATACGCTTTGCTTGCCGGGCCGCTTTCACATCCGCGCCGAAAGTTTCAAAGCCGGGACAATCTTCGATATTCGCCATATAGCACCTCCCACTTACATTGTATATTTCATATTCTGTTCGTGGAATGTTGCAATATGCACTTTAGTTACAGTTTATATTTCATTCTTGCGTGAGATAGAGAAACGTCGGACACGGTGGCCCGCTGGCCGCTGCATCCGGCGTCTTTATTATGGCCTGTTTCTACGCATTTAGAACCCCGCTACAGCGGCAACAGGATAAAGAATACCGCCGCCCCAGCAACCACGCCGGAAAAGCCCTGAAATTCCGGACGTTTTCAGGCCCTAAATGCGTAAATCGGAGGCTTTGCTTTGATATGCTCCACGGTTACGGTGTATTGTTCATATTCTGTTTTCGGAAATCTTTATGGAATCTTCAAAATTGCCCGGTATGCTATCCGTAAAATCAAAGAAAGGACTTGATTACATGGATATGATTTTGAAAACAACTGACCTCTGCAAAAATTTCAAAAGGCAGATGGCGGTAAATAACGTGTCGCTGAACATTCAGCGCAATTCGGTTTATGGCCTGCTGGGGCCGAACGGAGCTGGCAAATCCACGATCTTGAAAATGCTTACCGGCATTTTACGCCCCACATCGGGAAACATTGAGTTTGACGGCCACCCGTGGAACCGGAACGATTTGGAGCATATCGGCGCTTTGATCGAAATGCCCCCGCTTTATGAAAATCTGACTGCATACGAAAATCTCAAAGTCAGAACTACATTGCTGGGCCTGGACGATGCACGAATTAACGAGGTATTGCAAATTGTCCAGCTTGCGAATACCGGCAAGAAACGGGCCGGACAGTTTTCTCTTGGCATGAAACAGCGGCTTGGTATCGCTATTGCATTGCTGAATAGTCCCCAGCTTTTGATTCTGGATGAACCGACAAACGGACTTGACCCTTTGGGGATTGAGGAACTTCGTGAACTGATTCGTTCTTTTCCGTCAAATGGAATTACGGTCATTCTGTCAAGCCATATTCTGTCAGAAGTCCAGCAGATTGCAGATCATGTAGGTATTATTGCTGGCGGTGTCCTTGGATATGAGGGAGAGCTTCGTGCTGGTGAAGATTTGGAACAGCTCTTTATGGATGTTATTCGCAGGAATGGCAAGGAGGGATATTAAATGGAAATGGCATATATTCAGGCCGAAAATCTAAAGCATAAGAGAACTTTCACTAAAACGCTGATGGTTCTGGCCCCATTTGTAACTGCGCTTATGAACTTTTTTGCCCCTCTTTGGTTCCAGCTCAATTCTTATAACTGGTGGTATATCCTGCTCTATCCCGGATTTCTCACGCTTACCTGCGCTTTGGTTGAGCAGCGGGATAATGGAAAATTAAAATATCGTGCTGTTGCTTCATTGCCTATTTCGCAGAACAAAGTCTGGAACGCTAAAATTGGAGTGTCTGGTATTTACTCCTGTGTGGGAAACTTCATTTTCCTGGTGCTAAATCTGTTGGGCGGTTTTGCAATATTCGTTATCAATGAAATTCCCCTGACAATCGGTGTTGGGCAGGCCGCCGCCGGAACAGCTTGTATTGTTATTGCAAGCCTGTGGGAAATTCCATTGTGCTTGTGGCTATCAAAAAAGGTGGGTATCTTTGTCGCGGTTATTCTTAATGCCGGACTCGGCAGCGTTTTGGGAATTTTCACGGCTACGACCTCTTTGTGGATAATCTGCCCGTATAGCTGGGTGCCGCATCTTATGATTTCCGTGTTAGGTATTTTACCGAACGGTGAGCCGGTTGCCGATCAGAGCGCGGCAATGTCGTTTTGGATGATTTTGCTTACGCTTGTCATTTCGCTGGTCTGGTTTGCTGTTCTATCATGTTTAACAGCAAAATGGTTTGAAAAAAAGGAGGTGGGGTAACTATGGTATCTGTGATTCGGTGCTGGAAAGCAGAATATCAGAAATGTAAACACAGCATTTTGCTCTATATGCACAGCCTGATTCCTATTATGTGTGCGGCGGTTTTTGCGGCATATTATTATATATCCAGATGGGAACCGGCGACCAAAATCAGTGCCTATCTGGAAGTATTGGCCGTTGCGTTTCCGTTCCTGATTGGCATTATCGTGGGCCTGGTTGTTCAGATTGAAAATCAGGCCGGGCATTATCAGCTTTTGTTAGGAACAATCCCATCCCGCATAGCAACGTATATTGGTAAACTTGGGTTTCTGATGATCTGTGCTATGGGTGCAACATTTTTAGCATTGGGAACATTTGCTGTACTATACAGGGAGGCTCCGGCAAGCCTATACCTGAAAGCAGGGATTCTATTGTTGATTACCATGCTCCCTATTTACCTGATTCATTTGTTTGTGGGTATGAGCTTCGGAAAGGGTGCGTCTATGGGATTGGGCATTGCAGGAAGTCTAATAGCTGCCCTTATGATAACAGGGCTTGGTGACGCCGTATGGAGATACATTCCCTGGGCTTGGAGCGTTCGTGCTATGGATTATACTGTGCTTGCATGGGATAGGCCCCAACTGTATGCCCAGGTAAAAACTGATTTTTCCAGTGGTATGATTATTTCTGTATGCTGTACTATCTGTTTGCTGATTGCCAGTTTAGTTTGGTTTCGTAGTTGGGAGGGAGGTAAAACCAGTGAATAAAAAGTGCCTGTTTGCCGTGGTAATTATGCTTATGAGCCTTACTTGTTTATCCGCCTGCGGTGCGCTCCGTAACACTGCCGATAAAAACAAGGCGTTAAACGAATCTCTGCCGTATTATGAATTGAACGCCGCAAACTATGATGAAATTTCCTATAACGGCCTGACCTATACCATAACGGATGAATGTCTGGAAATGTCAGAACTGCAAGAAGAAATCGGGCAGGTATCGAAACGCTTCAAGAATGTGGCGGGGGAAGATTTCAGTTTCGGCTACGTTTACAGTATTGTAGATGTGGATATAAGCAATGCCGTAGCGGTAAATATCAACAACGAATATCGGAAAGCTGACATTAAAAATAATGATGAGTAACCCCGACAATATGGTATAATGGGACGGGAGGTGATTTTTTGACCCACTTACTTGTAGTTGACGATGAAGTTTCTATCCTGGAACTGATAAAAAACAGTTTGGGGAAAGATGGCTATTTGATAACGGCTTGTCAAAATACGGATGATGTAGACATTAAAAAGCTGCATTGCTATGACCTCATTCTTTTGGATGTGATGATGCCTGGCACAGATGGGTTTGAGTTTTGCAAACAGATCAGGAATATGGTAGACTGCCCGATTCTCTTTCTGACCGCAAAGACATTAGAGGAAGATATATTATTTGGATTGGGTATCGGTGCGGATGATTATATTACGAAGCCGTTTCGTATTCAGGAGCTTCGCGCCCGTGTTGCAGCACATTTACGCAGAGAAAAAAGAGAGCATCATAGTACGCTTTCCTTTGAGCCTGATATAAGATTTGACCTTTCCGCAAAGGTGCTGTATGTTTCAGAACAGCCGGTTTCCCTGACCAAAAGCGAGTATTCCATCTGTGAATACCTTGCAAAAAACCGTGGGCAGGTTTTTACGAAAGAACAAATCTATGAAGCTGTTTTCGGGTTTGATGGAATAGGCGATAACTCTACGATCTCAACACATATAAAAAATATTCGTGCGAAATTGGAGCATTTCAAAATAAGTCCGATCAGCACCGTATGGGGGATAGGATATAAATGGGAGTGAAAAAGAAACCTACATTGAAAACATTGTTTCGCCAGTTTGCTATCTCCCTCATTGTCATGCTGATAGCGGCAATTATTGTTCCTTTTGTTTTGGAGGGCCTTGCTGTAAATGCTGGATTGGCTACAAGGGCAAATCAAAGTGAATTGCAGGTAAAAGAGATCATTCCAACGCTGACGATTGCCCCGGATATTACAAAGGTTGTGATTCCACAGGGATGCGGCTACTTAATTCTGGATAAGAATTTTAACGAGCTTTACAGCAATATGGACGATGATGAAAAAGAAATTGCCCTGCTGTACGCAAAGGGAGAATATATTGAATATGCTACGGGGCGGCAGTTTGCACTTGTTGTCCGGGAAAATGAATTTTGCGTTTTAAGATATTACATTGGTTCCCAATTTACAGTATCATGGTTGCCGGATTTTTTTCCATCTCCTGACACGCTTGCTTTTATTCTGATGGGCGTAAATTCGCTGCTGGTCATTATCATTCTGACCGCCAGATTTGCAAAGAACCTGCGTATACAACTGACCCCGCTTTTTGAAGCTACTGCGGAGGTTGCAAAGCAAAACCTTGACTTTGAAGTAGGACATTCTAAAATCAAGGAGTTTGAAGATGTCCTTGCATCTTTTTCAGATATGAAAGATAATCTGAAAATTTCGTTAGAACGGCAATGGAAAACGGAACAGACACAGAAAGAGCAGATCGCCGCACTTGCCCATGATTTGAAAACGCCCCTAACGGTTATTCAGGGAAACGCTGATTTACTCACAGAAACAAATCTTGATGCTGAACAGCGATTATATGCTGATTACATCGTGGAAAGTTCCGGCCAGATGCAGGCATATATTCAGACCTTGATTGATATATCACGGGCAGCGGTTGGCTATCAGCTCCATATTGAAAATATAGACTTGCCAGCGTTCATGCAGCACTTGTTCGGTTATATGGAATCACTATGCCGGACAAAGGAAATCCGGCTGCAAATGAACACTGTTTCACTCCCTCAAATGCTGAAATTTGATAAGGTTCTGATTGAACGTGCCATTATGAATGTTATCAGTAATGGGTTGGACTACTCCCCACAAGGCGGAACGCTTTATGTGAATGTTCAGATCAACAACGGTTTCGTGGAAATTTCAATCACAGACGAGGGAACGGGATTTTCTAAAGAGGCATTATGCCACGCACAGGAACGGTTCTATATGGGCGATCAAAGCCGCAATTCAAAGCTGCACTTCGGTATGGGCCTATATATTACAAATTCGATCATGGAACAGCACAATGGGCAACTTGTTTTAGAAAATTCAAAAGAAACCGGCGGTGCAAAGGTTACTATGAAACTTCCCTGCTGATTTCCTGATAATGTGATGGACGGCTTTTGTGGCCGTCCATTTTTTCAAATCTTTATGAAATCTTCAAAAATTCCTCTTATTATGTACTCAAAGAAAACCATCTGCCCAGCGGCAGAAAAGAAAAAAACCGCTGCTGGACAGACCCATTTCCACGCGCAATTTATCATTCACTGGCGGCGGTTTTGAGAAATCAAGGCCGCCGTTTTCTTTCTGTTCCCAACAGATAAAGGCATGGCGGCCCACGGGAGGACGCCGCCATGCTGTTTTGCTATCACTATGATCTAACCCACTTCTACCGCTTAAAAAAAGCCTTGCCCCGCCGCAGGGATATTTCGGCTATGAGTATGCACTATACCATGTAACACAACAGCAAAACACTTCAAATCAACGCCCGGTGGGTCTACGACCTGCCGGGCGATTTTTGTCGCATTTTAGCCGCTGTCCCTGGCCGGAAAAATTCTTTGAGAAATTTTCAAAAAGGAGGTCTTTAGCGGGTAGCTGACGGCTTTGCCAAAGTCTTGTTAGCGGAAAGGGAGAGAACCACCAACATCCCCCAAAGAAAGGGGGTGAGAAGATGGATGCTATCCCCCGCGACTATGAAGCGCGGTGCCTGTTCGATGCTTTTTGTAAGACGGTACTGCGTAACGAGGCCAAAAGCTACCTGTCAGAAATGAAGCGCCGCCGTGACCGTGAAGTGTCGCTCGGTTCTTTATCGCAGGCAGATTTGGACAAGCTCTTTACAGTAGATCACTACCCCAGCGACAGCTTTACTTTTTCGTCGCATGGCTGTGATTTACATATCGACAATGAGCTTGTAGCCGAAGCCTTTGCCGCACTTCCCAGCATGGAGCAGAGTATTTTAATTTTGCACTGTGTTCTGGAACTGGCAGACGGCGAGATCGGCGGCCTTGTGGGAATGTCCCGAAGCGCCGTCCAGCGGCACAGGACAAAGACCTTATCGGAGCTGCGGAAACAGCTAAAGGCGTTGATGCCGAAAGGAGGTTAAACGCGGATGAATAACCCGAACTACAAGGGCATTGAGCTTTTGCCCCTCTCGGTGATCGAGGCCGCCCGCGCTGGGGACGCCGAAGCCGTGGAACGTGTTTTGCGGTATTACAGCGGTTACATGAACAAGCTGTGTACCCGGACGCTCTACGACGAGAACGGCTATCCTCATGTGTGTCTGGACGAGGCCATGAAGCGCCGTCTGGAAATCAAGCTCATCCACGCTATCGTCACGACGAAGTGACAAACCGGCCCCCGGAGGCTGAAACAGCTTAACCCTTTCCCTGTTTCACCAACCCACGGCGGGCCGCTGGCTGTACCTTGACAAATATGCCCGCAAGATAACGGCGGCGCATCATAGGGCATACGGACACATTCTGTCTGTGCCGAGCCGGACGGCTGGTGCGCCACGATGCTTTTTCCCGCAGGGATAAGCGGAGCGACTAACACCACGCCGCAATGTGAGTGTGGCAGCTTGCGGGCGACGACGTACAGGCAGGACAATGATACTCCCTTATAGCCATAGTTCGAGCGTTAAAAGCGTCACAAGCAATGGGTAGGGCCGCGTGAGAACCACGCGGGGGTGAAAGTCCCGTGGAGCTGTGCCAGCAGCCGTCCGCTATGCCCCTTTTCCTATAAAATCTTAGTGAAAGGGGGCCACATTATGAATAACAATGATGTGCCTATCTGGGAAAAATACACGCTGACCATAGAGGAAGCGTCTAAATATTTTCGTATCGGGGAAAACAAACTGCGTAAGCTGGCCGAAGAAAATCAATCTGCTGGCTGGGTCATTATGAATGGCAACCGCATCCAGATCAAGCGGAAGCAATTCGAGAAAATAATTGACACCCTGGACACAATCTAATAGTGAAAAAGGGCCGCAGATATGCTATAATAAGTTATAAGCATATTTGCGGCTCTTTCCGTCATGGAAAGGAGCATGACGAGATATGTCAAAGCAAGAACGAGATATAAAAAGACGGGACAGCAAAGGCCGCCTTTTGAAATCTGGAGAGAGCCAGCGAGCAGACGGAAGATATGCTTACAAATATACGGACACTTTTGGAGAACCGAAGTTTGTTTACTCATGGAAGTTAGTACCCACCGACAAAATCCCTGCCGGAAAGCGGCCTGATATTTCACTCCGCGAGAAGATCAAGCAGATACAGAAAGACATTGACGACGGGATAGACACCATCGGCAAGAAAATGACGGTCTGCCAGCTTTATGCCAAGTACATCCGGCAACGGGGAAATGTGAAGCGGGGAACCCAAAAAGGACGCCAGCAGTTGATGAAACTTCTATCCGAAGATAAGCTGGGGGCGGCCAGCATCGACAGTGTGAAGCTGTCCGATGCAAAAGAATGGGTCTTGCGTATGCAGGAAAAAGGCGTGGCCTACACCACGATCTGCAACAGCAAGCGTTCCCTGAAAGCCATTTTCTATATGGCAATTCAGGATGATTGCCTGCGGAAGAACCCGTTTGACTTCCAGATCAGCGAAGTAATCAGCGACGATACCGAACCAAAAGTGCCACTGACCCCAACACAGGAAAAAGAACTCCTGGACTTCATGCAGGGCGATAGCGTCTATTCCAAGTATTATGACGAGGTTGTAATCCTGCTGGAAACGGGACTTCGCATTTCCGAACTATGCGGCCTGACCCCCGCTGACCTGAACTTTGAGCAGCGATTTATCAATGTAGACCACCAGCTTCTAAGAAGTACGGAGGATGGCTACTACATCGAAACGCCCAAGACAGACAGCGGATTCCGACAGGTGCCAATGAGCGCAGCAGCGTATGAAGCGTTCCAGCGCGTGTTGAAGAACCGCAAACGAGGCAAGTCAATCCAAGTGGACGGATATAGTGATTTCCTGTTCCTGAACCGGGACGGCCTGCCGAAAGTAGCGGTAAACTATGATGCAATGTTCAAGTGCCTTGCCAAGAAGTTTAACAAGTGCCACAAGGAGCCGTTGCCAGCAGTAATGACGCCACACACCATGCGGCACACGTTCTGCACAAGAATGGCGAATGACGGCATGAACCCCAAGGCGTTGCAGTACATCATGGGACACGCCAACATCACCATGACGCTGAACTATTACGCTCACGCCACATTCCATTCCGCACAGGCGGAAATGGCGCGGCTGGAAGCGGCCAAGGCAGAAAAGGCCGTGGAAGCGGCGGAAACCACCGTGGAGAACACCGTGGAAGTTGCCGCCCCTGCCGTGGAGAACGCCGGGGAAACCAAGGCCGCCGCTTAGTAGTACACGGGTATTTTACTACCGCTTCTACTACTTTTGACCGCAAAAACGTGAGGGGTTATGGAAAAATATGTGAGGTTCTTCCGATAAAAAAATACCGGGAAAGCCCGAAAATACGGGCTATACCGGCATATAAACACTTCTAAAGAGATAATCTGAAATCTATTAAATCATTAAGTAAAATATTTCATATCAAATAAACCAGCATATCGCAAAAATCGCAGAGATTGTACTAAAAATCTCTGCGCCTTGTAATACAAAAAATCCGTAAGCATCTGCCTACGGATTATAAAAAACTCCCCGAGTTGGGCTCGAACCAACAACCCCACGGTTAACAGCCGTGTGCTCTACCATTGAGCTATCGAGGATTACTACTTTTCTAGTATAACTCTCCCCAATCTATTTTGCAAGAATTTTTATTACCATATCTTCAATATTTTTGGGAATACGGGCGCTCGCCAAGCGCCCGTCATTTTTATCTATTATTATTCAAAAAAGCATTCTGCATTCATCCAGTCTCGCTTAAAATTATTGATATAATGCTCTGTTAATGGATTCGGTGAAGTAAAGGTATCTTCAAAAACATGATATGGAAGTGTAAGGCAATCTGCTCCTGCCATAAAGTAGTCGACAATTTCCTGTGATTTTTCTATAGATGCAGCTAAAATCTTTGTATCTATATTTAATTTTTTATATACCGTTGATATTTGCAAAAGTGTATCGACACCTTTATACCCTATGATATCATTTTGTCCTGTGTATGGCGCAACATATGTGGCTCCGGCCTGTGCACACAGAACGGCTTCTGCGGCAGTCAATATCGCAGTTGCACATGTTTTAATTCCCAGCTCACTTAACCTTGCAATTGCTTCTACTCCATGGTAATTAGCAGGAATCTTTACGACCATATTATCTCCTGCAGAATTAATACGCTTCCCATCTGCGACCATATCTTCAACTGTTTCCCCAACAACCTGACCAAATACTGGCATATCAGGGAGTAATTCTGTAATCGCTCTAAGTATTTTTATACCATCTTTTCCTTCTTTTGAAATAATCGAAGGATTCGTTGTAACTCCCTCGATAAGATTTTTATTTTTTAGAATTTCTAATTCCTTTATATTTGCTGTATCTGCTAATAATCTCATAATAACCCTCCTAAAATAATCCTTTACAACAAAAAACCTATAGACTGCAAAGTCTATAGGTCAATATCCAGCTCCCCGAGTTGGGCTCGAACCAACAACCCCACGGTTAACAGCCGTGTGCTCTACCATTGAGCTATCGAGGATTACTACCTTTCTAGTATAACACTCTGCAATCTATTTTGCAAGGACTTTTTTATTTTCACAAATATTTATTTTTTTATTTTCACAAATATTTATTTCAATTCTAAAATTGGAGAGATACGCCCTTTAAGCACTACGCCAACTTAAAGGGCATATCAATATATCTGCAGATCCTTAGCGGATTGTTATACTCCACTGATTGCAATAAGTCTCACCAGTTCCCAGACGTACCAGATCACTCTTATTGCTGAACTCTTCTACCACATCTTGCCTGGATGGAAGGGAAGTCCATGGTTCAATACAAATATAGGGCGCTTCTGTTTTCGGTGCATGCCAGAATCCTAGATAAGACATCTTAGGATAAGATACCGTAACACTTCTTGTTCCTTTGTCCGATTTTAATGTCACTTCCCCCGACATATTCTGAAGAACAATAGCATCATCATCGAACATATCATGTCTCATTCTTATCTTTTGCCCATCTTCTAATGGAAATTCTTTATTGATTCCATTCAGGAAACAAGTTTCTGTATGACCAACCCTGTCTGGGCAACCTTTTCCCGAAAACTCCAGATAATAATCTGAGAATTCCAGGCCATCTTCCAGCGGTGCCTTGAATCCGGGATGACCGCCAATTCCGAAATACATCATCTTATCTGAATTGTTCCGAACCTGATATCCTATCTTAATCTGATTTTCATTCAGTTCATAACTCACGCGCAAAACAAAATGATACGGATAGGACTCATATGTTTCTTCTGTATCCTCCAGTTCCATAACGATTCTTTCTCGGTCATGCTCTACTACCCGATACGGAAGGCTTCTTGCGAATCCGTGAATCCCCATGCAGTATTCTTTTCCATTAAGAGTGTACTTTCCTTCTGTAAATCTTCCTACAAAAGGGAACAGAATCGGAGCTCTTTCCGGCCAGTATTTCTGATCTCCACTCCAGAGATACTCAACGCCATCTTTTGAGACAGACTGCATCTCTGCACCGGTAGCAGCTATCTTAACCGTCATGCATCGATTACTAATCTCATAATCCACGTTCATTCCTCCCACTATTCTGCATCTGGATATTCTGTACACAGTAGACGGTATGCCGGCTCATCTTCTTCGATTGTTGGGAAACGTCCCATTCTCTCATAGAAGAAGTTATCGTTATCGTCATCATTACACATAGATACCTCTCCTAACAGAACAGATCCGCCAGTTTCCGGAACTACAAAATCATGGAACATATAAGGTGTAATTGTAATACTCTCTCCAGGTGTCAAAAGCACTTTTGTTCCTGCCGGAACAATTTCTTTCTTACCATCTTTATATACAACTACATCTGTATCCAGTTTTTCCATATCCTTAGTTCCGTTATAAACAGTGATATAGATATCATTTCCGCCTCGGTTGATAATATCTTCCATCTTAGATACATGATAGTGCAATGGAGCGGTCTGTCCCTCGTAGAGCATTAATAATTTCTCTGCATATGTCTTTGGATACTTCTCTGGCATCTTCTGATTTCCGTTTCGAATTGTAAGGAGCGCGAATCCGACCTCATCAAATTTGCCAAGGCCGTAATCCGTAATATCCCATCCAAGTTTATTATCACGGATTTCATCATATTCATGTCCAACACTCTTCCAGTCTTCAGCAGCCCACTTTGCAAACGGTGGAATCTCAAACCCATGTTCCTTGATCAACTGCTCCATATCCTTAATTACCTGATTAATCCTTGAACGTTTCATATTATTTCCTCCAAACATTTTATTCTTTCAAAACTTTGCTTTTATAAATAAACAGCAGGGCTTCTTCATACATGAAGCATGAAAAGAGCCCCGCTGTTCTACATTATCATACTTACATCTTGTATTCTGATAATATAATCTCAGGCCTGTCAGCCTGCTTCTTATTGATTAATTCTGCATTTGTGACAAAGTTCAAAAGAGCATCTATTACTGCAGTTTCATTCAAATGCGCAAAACCTTTATAATAATTAAAAGGTCCTTCTGTTCCTGCCGAAAGCAGTACATAGTCTGCAAGATTCGCTACTGGTGAATTTGCATAAGCAGTAATCGCAATCGCTTTTAATCCTTTTTCCTTTCCAAGCTCCAATCCCTGAATCACTTGTTTGGATGTACCAGATTGAGAAATTGCAACCAATATATCATCTGAATCAGCTAAATTTACATTATTCAAAAAATATTCTGCGGCAACATTATATGTGCTTTTAATTCCTAATCTTCCAAGACGGAATCCCATATACTGAGTTAATGGGCATGTATTTCCTACGGCCAGAAGATGCGCCTGCTTACATGACTTCAATAGATTCACGCAATTCCACATGACATCGGCATCTATCCTTCGCCCTATTGCGATAATATTCTCCGCATATTCTCGAAATTGCCTTTCTACCTCATCATGCGTCTGTACACGATTGACCGTCTCATACTGCTGTCTTCCCAAATCCTTCGCCAGAGTAATACGGAATTCATAATAACCCGTATAGCCAATATGGTGACACATTCTTACAACCGTTGCATCACTCACACCACTTTGCTTTGCCAGTTCAGACACATTAGAATCCACCGTCTTTTGTGGATTTTTCAAGACAAAATCTGCTACCTTTTTTTCAGCTGAAAAAATGCAGTTATAGTTCTCTTTTATTACCTCGAGAACACCTTTATTCAGCATACTCTCTTTTTTCACTTTGACACCTCTCCTTGAAGGGAGAGCCCAAAAGGCTTAGTATAAAGAAGCTTTTCCAATTGTCTGGAAGAGTTCTAATTTATGTTTTGCACACTCTTTCATAGCTTCCATACATTGAGGCTCAATTACATTTGGCTCTCTTACCCCTTCATCTTTTAATACTTCTCTCATTTTCTGGAAATATGCAACCTTGATATCAGAAGAAATATTAATCTTATTGATTCCAAGTGTTACAGATTCTCCAATTTCTTTGTCCGGATTGTTAGATCCACCATGAAGAACCAATGGAATATCTACTTTTGCTTCAATCTCTTTCAAAATATCCAGTTTAAGTTCTGGTTTCATTCCTGCTGGATATAAACCATGACATGTTCCGATTGCAACAGCAAGAGTATCTACACCTGTCTCTGCAACAAATTTTGCTGCATCGTCTGGATTTGTATAAATGATTTTTGCTGTTCCGCCTTCGAAATCTGCCGGATCAGTAGATCCGATAGTTCCAAGTTCTGCCTCAACAGATACATTTGCAGGATGTGCAGCTTCTACTACTTTCTTAGCACCCGCGATATTTTCTTCAAAAGGAAGCTCTGCACCATCAAACATTACAGATGTAAATCCAGACTGGATTGCATAAATAATTGTTCCAAAATCACTACAGTGATCCAAGTGAATACATACTGGCACTGGTGACTTATATGCTCTTTCCTTAATAGCTAAAACCATCTCTGGTCCAGTAAAGCTTAATTCATCTGGATGAATCTCAATGATAACCGGTGAATTAGTTTCCTCGCAAACATCCATGATTCCCAAGAACATTGAGTAATCGGAAATATTGAATGCCGGAATCGCAAATTTGTTCTCCTTTGCTACTGCCAAGATGTCTTTCATATTCATTAACATAATTTAGTCCTCCTCTAGAAATATAATACTATAAATTACCACTTTTTTCTATAAAATATTTTTTAGAAACACATTTGTACGCCGCCTAAGAATGAATCACCCAATCCAATGGTATATTTAGGTTTATCAATATATTTCGACGGTACTAATGTTACTTCATCCGCGTATTTGCTCTCTATCACTTTACTGTAGTTCTCAATCCCCTTCGGGCTCAGCTCAAAGGTAAGAACCTCTCCAATCTGTTCCTTCGTACCATAGCTTCCATTCTGTGCTTTTGCAGTAGCCAACATATTTCCATACATCAGCCCTTTTTCAATATCTGCTTTCAGTTTTTCACCTACATACATAGAATAATCTTTGGTATGAATGATAATACCCTTGCGGATACCAAATTTTTCCCGAATAAATTTTGCACCTTCAACACAGGAAATAATGTCACTAATATCTATATCAAAATCATACATTTCTTTTAATGTGTACTTCAGTTCTTCTTCGTTCAGGCTGACAATATCCACGCAAGAGCATACCGTCTCCAGACAAAGCTTTCTTACGGAAATATCATGGAAGTGTGCATCTTCAAAGAATACGATACCCTCCGGGTTTTTTTCACGATATTTCATGACATGCTGTTCTGCAAAATCCAAATGTTCCTTCAAAACTTCCGGATCTAAAAGCGCATTAAAGCTGGACAATACATTACTGCTTACATGTTCTGCATTTTCTTCGACCCATTTAAAATAAGGTTTAAAAAACGGAACATATTCATTCACCGTAATCTTTGTTAAAATCAATCGGTTCGAGCAAGGAATCTCTGCTTTTTGATTGCCCAGACAGATCACATCACCTTTTTTAAACTGTATAATACAGTGTACTTCCTGATCCTGAGTCTGGACAAGTCCATCTGTATGTACCAATTTTCCTTCATCAGAAACAGTATAAACATAAGGAGACTCTAACAACTTACATACCTCTTTGGAGTCGTCTGTAAGATGCACGACAGACGGGCAACCCACCTGAGCAAGTGCCAAAGCCGCCTGAACTGCCGTACCGCCCATTCCATACTGTGCAGAAAAGCACTCTTCCAGGAGTTTTGTATTCTCTATATCAGCTTCTCCGCCTATTCCCCGGCTACAATAATACACAATTGTCTGGAGCAATTCTTCCATAGTGTGAACCTTTTCCGGGACTTCCATCTGAGAAAGATCTCCATCTGGAAGGTATTTTGCAAGCAATTCATTCAATCTTTCAACCTGAAAATCGCACAAAACATCCAGGTTGCTGGTATATCCCATTGCTGTATAACGCTTCTCAGACACACGCTTTTTCACTGTCTCATCCATTGTTTCATATGCCTGCCTGTATTTTTGCTCAATCTGTAATACATTCATCACTATTGAAATCCTCCTAAATATTATCTGTCTTAACTCTTTACTGATCCTGCTGTCATACCAGCGATAAAGTATCTCTGGAAGAACAAGAATAATACAAGTATCGGTAATGATCCAAGTACACTCATTGCCATCATCTGATTCCACTCATATGAATGCTGTCCCATCAACAAGTTGATACCTACCGGCACCGTACGCATATCATTCGTCTTTGTCAATGCTAACGCAAACAAATATTCATTCCATGCCTGCATGAATGTATACATTCCAACGGATACCAGACCAGGTACAGCTGTAGGAACCAGGATTTTCCACAAAGCTTTCCAACGGGATCCTCCATCAATCATAACAGCTTCATCTAACTCTTTTGGAAGAGTATTCAGATATCCCGTTGTCATCAAGATACAATATGGAAGTGTAAATACCAGATATGTCAGGACAAGCGCTGCATATGTATTGTATAATTTTAAGCTTACAATCAAACTCAAATATGGAATCAACAAAGTGATCGGCGGTACAGCCTGTACAGCAACAATAACCGTATTGATTACGCTCTTTCCTCTAAAGTCAAAACGGCTAAATGCATAAGATGCCATAATTCCAATAATAAGAGTGATCACTACTACCAACCCAGCTATAATGTAACTGTTAATAAAAAACCTTACCTGTTCCGGGTTCGTAAAGATTGCTTTATAAGCATCCAAACTAAAATTCTCAGAAATCCATGTCGGCGGCCATGCGAAAATCTCCGCATTAGGCTTAAATGAATTCAAGAACATCCATACAATCGGAAAACCCGCCCACAAAGTACCAATGATCAATACTATGATAACTAAAATCTGAACTGAAATTTTTTTCTTTCCTATCATACTTTAATCCTCCGATCTTTGTTGTCTGACATAGAAGATTCCAATAATCGTACATACAATAAGAAGAATTACGGCTGCAGCCGATGCCATTGAATACTGGTATTTTGTGAAGCCCTGTTTGTATATATATGTACTAATCGTCTCGGTTGCATTGACCGGTCCGCCTCCTGTAGTCATCCAAATCAAAGCGAATTGCTGCAATGTCCAAACAAAGTCTAACATCAGAAGACTGACAAGAATCGGTTTTAATTGAGGAATTGTAATTCGGAAAAATGTCTGAATAGCATTCGCGCCATCCAGTGCGGATGCCTCATATAAATCTCCTGAAATTCCCTGTAATCCTGCCAGAATACTAATCATATAGAAAGGATATCCCGACCAAATATTAATCACTGTAACCGCTTTAAGCGCAATATCTCTCGTTGCCAGGAACGATATGTTTTTATCAACTATGTGCATGGATGTAATAAGATAGTTGATTACACCATTCGGATCTAACATCATTCTCCAGAGAATTGCAATAACAGATGCTGTAAACATCCATGGCAAAGCATAGATTACTCGGAAAATACCTTTTACTCTAACACCAAGGTATCTTGTATTCAATACCATTGCAAATAACATACCAATTAAAAGATGTGCTACAATGCTGACGATAACAAAGAAAAGCGTATTCCTTATTGCGACCAGAAATGTTGGGTCCGTCAGTACTGCTTTATAGTTCTGCAATCCAACAAAAATAGGATTCTTATTAACAATCACATTATCGAAGAAGGAATATCCGATAACCATGATAATAGGTACAACCAGCAGAACAATCATTAATGCAACTGTTGGTAAAAGATATAAATATGGTGTTGCCTGTTTCTTTAATACATCCTTTTTGCTTCCTGCCGGTCTTGTCATTACTTTATTTCCCTTTGCCAATCATCCCACCTCCTTCATTTATTGAGAAGTATAGGCTGCGCGAATATACGCGCAGCCTATATTCTTTAACACTAACTCTTTAACCTATATTTCTGTCCGATTTTTATTCAAAAGCCGGCTCCCAGCTTGCCTGTGCTGCACTTAACATATCTGCTGCAGATGCTGTATCTCCATCCAGATATAATACAAGCTGCTCATTAAAGCTTCTCATTAAGTCTTCAGATGTAGGAGCACCTGTGAACTCGTTGATAGCATAACCTGTCTGGAAGATGTCGTATGCTTTCAGGAATAATTCATCATTTTCAGAATAATCAGGCTCTGCAGTTGCATTTCCTGGGAAAGCATTTGCAAGCTGAGCTAATTTAGCATTTACTTCTGGGCTCATAAGATATTCTACAAACTGCCATGCCTCTTCTTTGTTCTCGCAGTTTTCAGCAATACCGATACCCCAGTTAGCAACGTCCATTCCGCTTTCGCCTTCGTAACCATCCATTACAGGCATCTTAGCGTAATCAAAGTTAAGGTCTGGGCTTTCTTCTTTGATCAGTGTCAAGTGAGAAATTCCATCTACCATGAATGCAAGACGTCCGTTTTCGAACTCGTTAACCATATCCTGCTCTTTCATAGCTTCAGCACCGTCAGAGAGGTATTCGTTGTCTTTCATCTCTTTTACGAAATCAACAACCTTCTCCAGATCTTCATTACCTTCAAGGTTCGGTTTTCCATCTTCTAACATAGCTCCGCCTGATGCCCACAGCCATGTCATGAACTGATTCTGAATACCGTTAGGAGCTTCAGAAGATAATGGAATTGCAAATGCAGCTGCATCTGTATTAGATGTAATCTTATCGCATGCATCCAAGAACTCAGACCATGTTGTTGGAACCTCAGAAACCCCAGCTTCCTCAAGGATGTCCATATTTACATATAATGGATATGCAAAGTTAACAACTGGAATCATGTATGTACTTCCATCTACCTGAATCTGATCTGATAACTGGCTGTCATCATAGCCTGCATCTGTCATCAAATCTGTCAAGTTTGCGATAGACTCCTGTTTTGCAAAATCATATACCCAAGATCCATCAAGACCAACTACATCAGCCATTGTTCCTGCTGCTGCACCAGCTGCGATCTGAGTCTTAGTATCTGCATAAGGATTGCTCAGAAGTTCAATGTTGATTCCTGTTTCCTCTGTGAAGTCATCACAGATCTCCTGAAGTGCTCCATCCGGAAGCTCTACGCCCCACCACTGCTGGAATTCAAGTGTAACGCCATCTCCGCTGTCTCCACTAGCTTCTTCTGAATCTCCGCTGCTGCTAGATCCACAAGCTGCTAATGAAAGTACCATTGCGCCAACCAGACCAACTGAAAGCATTTTCTTCATGATTGTTCTCTTTTTCATTAATAGTTCCTCCTTTAAATGAAATTTTATTTCAGCATTTTGTGAAAAAATTTTTAAGGCAAATTTCCGAATATCACATATGGATGGATTTTTATGTCTATATTCGCTAATTTATCCTTATTTTTCTTTCACTTTTTATGCTGTTTTAATTATATTATAAAATAAATTTTCATATTGTCAATATGTATTATTGCTAAATTTAAATTATGTGTAAGAAATTTTATTTTTTCGTTAATTATTTCACTTATCGATGTCGCGTCATGAAAATACATTTCTTACACATTAACATAAAAAGGGTCACAGCATTTAGTAATAATTTTCCCAAATACTGTAACCCTTTTTCTCTCTTACTCCATAATTTCTTCTGGTGATGGAATAGAAGTCTGAGCTCCCTTTCTGGTTACTGCAATAGATGCCACCTTTTGTCCGAACACAATAGCCTCTCCACAGGTTTTCCCCCGACTTAACGCCAAAGCAAATGCTGCGGTAAAGCTGTCTCCTGCTGCAGTTGTATCTACTGCCTCTACCTTACATGCCGGATAATACTCTTCCGTTCCTTCTGCCACAAACAAGCACCCTTCGCTCCCAAGTGTAACCAATACATTTTTTACACCTTTTTTTAACATAGAACAGGCGCCTTCCTGAATTGCCTCTATCCCCTCAAGCGGCCTGCCCACCAATATAGAAAGTTCTGTTTCATTCGGCTTAATATAATCAATTCCTTTCCAGAAACTATCCGGAAGATCAGGAACTGCCGGAGCTGGATCTAAAATAACCGTC
This sequence comes from Bariatricus sp. SGI.161, assembly GCF_050313695.1. Classification (NCBI taxonomy): domain Bacteria; kingdom Bacillati; phylum Bacillota; class Clostridia; order Lachnospirales; family Lachnospiraceae; genus Bariatricus; species Bariatricus sp. SGI.161. The sequence continues at coordinate 598 of NZ_JBNPLX010000026.1, read as the reverse complement.
TTGCCAAGCTTTATCGCAATTTCTTTTACATATTTCACAGTCTCCAGAGGTATCTCCAACTGCATAATAATAATATCTGCCTTTTGAATTACATCCTCATTCTTCTGAATTAGTTCTTTTGTTACATCTGCGTTCGTACCTGCGATAATGATAATGGAATTCTCCCCACTATCTTCTACCGTTATAAATGCCTGTCCTGTTGTCCCTCCTTTAATCTTTGATATACCGGAAACATCCACTCCGACACTTTTCAGGTTATTGACAAGAACTTTCCCTGGAGCGTCATCTCCCACTGCACCAATCATTTTAACTTTTCCAAGAAGCTTACCAACTGCGTACGCCTGATTCGCTCCTTTTCCTCCCGGAATCTGAGTTACACTCGTTCCGGCAAGTGTTTCCCCCGCTTTTGGCATTTGAGGAACCTCTATAACTGTGTCCAGGTTCAAACTTCCAACCACTACAATATTCTTCACTTGTTCTTCTCCTTTTTATTTTTATTATTTTGTACGAATTTCATCTCGTTAAATCAACTAATTATTATAACAAAACATTTTGAATGATAATAATCTTTTTTACATATGAAAAAAGACAGCCAAAT
>NZ_JBNPLX010000025.1:0-37761 GCF_050313695.1 Bariatricus sp. SGI.161 | reverse complement strand
TTTCAAATAAAGTTAAGTGGTGGGAGCATGTCACATTGATAAACTCCTGCATATACAGAGCGATTGACATAGACGCCTGGTTATATGCAATCCAGAAAAAGATAGTGAAAAAGGCAAGAATCAGTATGACACACATTCTGCGCTTTTCTGGCTGAGTAAGAGGGATTGAAGCAAGTTCTTTTTTCTCTTCGAGACTTTTTTTGGCAGAATCAGCGTGATGAAGATCCTTCAGGACAAATTTTTGACCTATGGCAAAGAATAATGCACCGGCCCAGATTACAATAGCTGTGATTAAGAATACTGTGCGGTATCCATATTCCAGGATCTCGCCACCCTGTTTGGTCGCGAACCATTGATTGGCTACGAGTCCACAGAGGAATGGTCCAAATAACACACCGATATTTGTAAAGGTATAGGTCATTGAAAAAGCACCGTCTCTGCGAGGATCATTATTGCCATAGAGGCTTTCGACTAATGTCTGAGAAGTACTTTTGTACAGACCGCTGCCGATAACACAAAGCACGATCATAATCTGAATGGTCGACTTGCTGTGTGCGGTGAAGGCAAGAAAATATCCGGTTCCAGAAGTAAGCATTCCTAATGCACAAAAACTGAAGAATCTGAAGATGGTATTAAAAATACCGAGTCCTTTAGGACTCGGTAAAAATGTCAGTTGCTATGAAAAAGACAGACAGTTCTTACTCCATTCTTCGACATAATCCAGAAATTTTATAGTTGCAAGAGTTGGAGGTGTCTTGGTATAAGCTACCCCAAGTGTACGGAAATAGTGCTCCGTAAATGAGCGGATGCAGACATCAAAAGGAGCATTGTATAAAAGCAGCTTTGGCAGAATTGTAATTCCAAATCCTTTTTCCACCATCTTGAGCGTTGCAAAATCTTCGTTTAAGCGATAACGGATTTTGGGAGTGATGTTATTCAGTTCAAAGATCTGCCCCGTCTCGTAATCAAGTCCGTCCGATGAAAGAACGAAATTTTCATGGTTGACGTCTGATAACGATACAGCAACTTTGTCTGCGAGGGGATGATCTTTTGGTGTCACCAGCATCAGTTCATCTTTTCCGATTGGGATGAATGGAAGGTCTGGAACAGAGTAGTGGGAGACAAAGATACAGTCAAGCTTGTTCTCCTGTATTTTTTCTTTTAAGGGATTGAAGCCATCCACAGTCAGTTCAAATCGGATATTAGGATATTTTTCAGAAAAAAGCTTTAAGATATCCGGGAGCCAGTGGTAAGAGACGCTTTGAATCGTACCGATACGGATGTATCCGCTGTCAAGGCTGGTAAGATTGGCAGCAATCTGGGAGATGCGGTTTTCTTCTGCGCAGATGATTTTCAGAGATTCCAGGATTTCCTCGGTGTTTGGCATTAATTCCATGCCATGTTTGGAGCGCTTGAACAAAGGGAATCCCAGCTCTTTTTCATAGCCTTTGATTGCCTGGCTGATAGCAGATTGCGTGTAATTCAATTGGGCGGCTGTTTTTGAAATGCTGTGGGTTTCGCAGACATTTAAAATGATTTCGTACTTGTTCATGATGGATTCCTCGCTTGTGTATAATGAATGTGGGTTGCTCGATCTGTAATATTAAGAAAACTTACTATATATATAAGTAAAACTGATTTCTTGTTTATGTTGTGACATATTTACGTATATATAAGAAAAACTGAAGGATGACTTTAGCAATACGTTCTTTTCTGATATTTTCTGATGTTTTATTATATACATAACTGATAAAATTTTGTCAAGCTATATAGTAAAACAGGACAGGAAAATGAAAAGGAGGACATGCATATGGGTACTGAATTCTGGAATGGTGCGGAGGCTGCACACAGAAGAGTTATGATGAAAGCGGCCGGATATTCGGATAAGGATATTCGCAAAAAACCACATATTGGTGTGCCAAATTCTTTTATGGAGGGCTCACCTGGATCTGCACATCTTCGTCAGATCGCAGAAGCGGTAAAGCAGGGAATCTGGGCAGCAGGCGGAATCCCGGTTGAGTTCGGAATTCCGGCAACATGTGGAAATATTGCCAATGGAGCGGAAGAATTAAAGTATGAGCAGGTAGGACGAGATATTGTAGCAATGTCAGTTGAGTTTGTCACTCGTGTACATAATTTTGACGGACTTGCAATGATAGCGTCATGTGATAATATTATAGCAGGATGCTATATGGCAGCAATGCGGCTGGATATTCCATCTATGGTCGTGACAGGAGGTTCTATGCAGCCGGGCCAGTATTGCGGTAAGACAGTAGTGGAAGCGGATCTGGATGCAGCTCGTTTCTCCGGTTCTACGGAAGAAGAATTAATGGAGATGGAAGATAATGTGTGCCCGTCTTTTGGCGCATGTCCTTCCATGGGAACGGCAAATACGATGCAGATGTTAGGAGAAGTAATGAATCTGGTTCTTCCCGGAACATCTACGATTCCGGCATCTGATAACGCAAAGCTTAGAAAAGCCAGAGAGGCCGGAAAATATATTGTTGAGATGGCAAAAGCCGGAAGAAAACCATCTGATCTGATTACGAAAGAGACTCTTTTAAATGCGATTATGTTCGATATGGCGGTTGCCGGATCTACCAACGCGGTGCTTCATATTCTTTCCTATGCGTATGAACTGGGCATCAAACTTACGCTGGAAGATTTTGAAACATATGCAAAAGAGATTCCGTGTATCAATGCAGTTGTTCCAAGCGGTCCGTACACGGTAGTAGATTTCCATTATGCCGGTGGTGTCATGAATGTCATGAAGATGTTGGAGACTAAACTATATACGGATGTTCCAAGCATGTATGGAACTACATGGGCAGAGATGCTTACAAAAGTAACACCGCAGGAAAATAAAGTAATCCACTCATTAGAGCGCCCGCTGTTCAATGAACCTGGTCTTAAGATCTTAAGAGGAAATCTCTCTCCAAACGGTGCAATCGTAAGACCGACAGCTGTATATGAAGAAGTGAAGTACATGAAGGGAAAAGCAAAAGTATTTGACGGTGACAGGGCTGCATTTGAAGCAATTCAGGCTGGTGAGATCGTTCCTGGAGATATCATCGTCATCCGATATGAAAGCTGCAAGGGTGCGCCTGGTATGAAGGAACTGATGCTTAGTATTGATGCATTGATCGGTCTGGGTCTTCATAAGAGTGTAGGGCTTATCTCAGATGCAAGATTTTCAGGATTTAACTTTGGAGCTATTATTGGACATGTGTCTCCGGAAGCATATGATGGAGGAAATATCGCTCTTGTAGAGAATGGGGATGAGATCGTCATTGATATTCCAAACGGAGAAGTATCTATGCTTGTATCAGATGAAGAGCTTGCAAGGAGAAGAGCAAACTGGGTATGTCCACCATTGAAGGAAGAAAAAGGATGTCTTAATATTTATGCAAAGATGTGCCGCCCGGCAGAGGAAGGCGGAGCAATGCAGCCATGGGATCTGGATGCAAAATTCCACAGATAAGAAAATAATTGGAGGAAAAAGATATGTTATTATTATCAAGAGAGGATATCAAGAAAGTATTTACGATTAAAGATGCGATTGAAGCTGATAAAAAGGCATTTCAGCTGGTAGTTGAAGGAAAATGTAATGCACCGCTTCGTACCAACATTCAGGCACCGAAATATGACGGATGTTTCTTATTTATGCCGGCATATGTAGAAGAGATGGATACAGCTTCATTGAAGATTATCAATATCTTTCCACATAATATTGACAACGGAATCCCGTCTTCTCCGGCGCAGGTGTTGTTGATTGATGGTAAGACCGGTGTTGTGACGGCAGTGTTAGATGGTACTTATGTTACACAGCTTCGTACCGGAGCAGCTTCCGGGGCAGCGTTTGATGTGCTGGCAAAGAAGGAGTGCAGAATCGGTGCACTGATCGGTACCGGGGGACAGGCAGCAACACAGCTGGAAGCAATGATCGCAGCCAGAAAATTAGAAGAAGTAAGAGTGTATGATCTGAATCTGGAACGTACACAGGCATTTGCAGCCCGTATGCAGGAAGAGCTGAAAGATTACGGAACAAAAATTGTTGCAGTAGAATCATCCGATGCAGCAATTGATGATGCAGATCTGCTGATCACAGTCACACCATCTTCAAAACCAGTATTTGATGGAACAAAGATTAAGAAAGGATGTACCATCAGCTGTGTAGGTGCATATCAGCATCATATGCAGGAGATGGATCCAGCGATTCTTCCTCGTGCTTCTAAGATATATTTTGATTCTGAAGATGCAGTTTTATCAGAATCCGGTGATATTCTGATTCCATTGGAAGAAGGAATCATTACCAAAGAAGACTTTACCGGTGACCTTGGAAATGTAATCAAAGGAGAACTGGTCGGACGTGAAAATGATGAGGAAATCATTGTTTTTGAAACGGTTGGTGTTGCAACTCAGGATCTGGTAGCAGCAAAAGAAATCTATGAAAAAGCCCAGGCAGCAGGAGTAGGAACCAATTGGGGCTAATCAGATAGATTTTTGCGGTATTGACTGGGAGAGCATCCCATATATCTTTTAAATATTTGTCCATAGTAAGCCGGCGTGGAGAAACCAACCATGCCGGCTATCTTTGTGACACTTTCTCCTTCCTTTAATAAGGAAAGACTGTTTTGAATCCTCAAAAACAGAATATATTCGAAAATAGTCATTTTCATGTATCTTTTGAAGAAGCGACAACATTCACTTTTGCAGATATTGATATGGTCGGCTACATCATCCAGAGTAATATCCTGTGCATAATGTTCCTGGATGTATGTCAGGATATCTTTCAGACGCTGCAGATGCTTAGGTGTGTATTGTTCATCGGCAGGAAGAGATGCATAGTGAAGATATAATTTCTGCCAGATGCCAGTTAAAATCAGATGTAGCTGAAGCTCATAATCAGAAGGAGGGAGCTGAGACAGTTGGTAGATTCTCTGTATCTGCCAAATGATATCCTGCTGCCAGTCAATTGTCATCCCCAGCTTTAAAGAATGCCAGGATTCATGAGAAGTGATATAATCAACGTACTTTGTCTGAAGCAGGCTGTTCTCATATCCATAGATAAATCTTGGATGAAATGTAATCGAGAGGTAATTGCAGTCTTGTCCGTCTATCATGTAGCCAGAGTGAAGTGAATTACTATTGCAGAATAAACCTTCTCCTTCAGAAAGGAGATACTTTTGATCGTTTACATAATATTCGATCTGGCCGGACATGATCCAGGTCAGTTCGATTTCGGGATGCCAGTGCCATAGAAAAGAACCCTGTTCGTATGACTGTATTTTTTCGAGACTTATATGAACAGGAAATTCATAATTTCCATGCTGTTTGATTTCTTTTTGGTCCTTTTTGGTATGTATCTGCATAAATAGTCCCCATTTCCTCAATATCCTTATAATTCTTTCTAATATCTTTATTGTGTCAAATGTATACTCTCATTATAATCATAAATTAAGGAAGGTAATTATGCAAGCGTAATATAAGCAATGGAGGTTGTGAGGATGACGGAGAAGCTGATTCAGAGATTTAAAGAGTTGTATGGAAAGGAAGGAGAAGTGCGTGCATATTTTGCACCAGGACGCGTAAATCTGATCGGAGAACATACTGATTATAATGGCGGGCATGTATTCCCATGTGCACTGACCCTTGGAACTTATGGAATTGTAAGAGACAGAGAAGACAAAGTGTTGCGGTTTTATTCTGCAAATTTTGAAAAACTTGGTGTGATTGAGACAAGTCTGGATGATTTGATCCCAGATAAGGCTGCTGGCTGGACCAATTATCCGAAGGGAGTTATGTGGGCCTTTGAAAAAAGAGGATATCAACTGACTCACGGAATGGACATTCTGATATATGGTAATATCCCGAATGGATCAGGGCTTTCTTCATCTGCATCACTGGAGGTACTTACCGGATTGATCTTAAAAGACACTTTTGGATTCGAACAGGTATCTATGATTGATGTGGCACTTATCGGCCAGGATTCTGAGAATAATTTTAATGGCTGTAACTGTGGAATCATGGATCAGTTTGCAAGTGCCATGGGCAAAAAAGATCATGCTATTTTCCTGGATACAAATACATTAAATTATGAGTATGCTCCGGTTGTTCTGGAAGATGCTAAGATAGTCATTACGAATAGTAAGGTAAAGCACAGTTTGGTGAATTCTGCATATAACGATCGAAGAAATGAATGTGAGACGGCATTAAAAGAACTTCAGTCTGTAGTTAATATTAAGACACTGGGAGACCTGACAGAGGAAGAATACGAAGCACATAAGGACGCAATTAAAGATCCGGTCAGACAGAAAAGAGCAAAGCATGCAGTCTATGAAAACCAGCGGACCATCCGTGCAGTAGAAGCTTTAAAGAACAACGATGTAGAACTTTTTGGAAAATTGATGAACGCTTCTCATAAATCCTTGAGATACGATTATGAAGTGTCATGCGAAGAAATTGATATTCTTGTGGATCTTGCGCAGGCGATGCCAGGGGTAATCGGCTCCAGAATTACAGGCGGCGGATTCGGCGGCTGTACAGTCAGCATTGTGAAAAATGATACTGTGGATGCTTTTATCCGTGAAATCGGCAAGACATACCAGGAAAAAGTAGGACATGAGGCAGAATTTTATGTGGTTGAGATTGGCGACGGAGCAAAGATTATATAAATATGGAGGAAGAAAGATGTTATCGGAAAATATCAAAAAACTGGTAGAATATGGAATACAGACGGGACTGACACCGGAAACGGAACGCATCTATGCTACCAATCTTTTGCTGGATGTATTCCAGGAGGACAATTATGAAGATGTTGAGATTGGTGAAGGAGAGATTGAGCTGGAGCCTGTATTGAAAGATTTGTTGGATGAAGCCGTAGCGCGTGGATTGATTGAAGACAGCATCGGATACAGGGATCTGTTTGATACAAAATTGATGAATTGCCTGATGCCAAGACCTGCACAGGTGCAGGAGACATTTGCAAAGAAGTATGAAATCTCTCCAAAAGAAGCAACGGATTATTTTTATAAATTAAGTCAGGACAGTGATTATATCCGTCGCTATCGTGTGAAGAAAGATATGAAGTGGAAAGTAGATTCTCCATATGGGGAGATTGATATTACGATTAATCTGTCAAAACCGGAAAAAGATCCGAAAGCGATTGCGGCTGCAAAGAATGCAAAAGCAAGCAGTTATCCGAAGTGCCTGTTGTGTATGGAAAATGAAGGATATGCTGGACGTCTGAATCACCCGGCCCGTGAGAACCACAGAATCATCCCGGTTACAGTCAATGACAGCAAATGGGGATTCCAGTATTCTCCATATGTATATTATAATGAGCATTGCATTGTATTTAATGGACAGCATGTGCCGATGAAAATAGAACGTGCGACATTTGTGAAATTATTTGATTTCATCAAACAGTTTCCACATTATTTCCTCGGATCCAATGCAGATCTTCCAATCGTAGGTGGCTCAATTCTTAGCCATGACCATTTTCAGGGTGGAAATTATACCTTTGCCATGGCAAAAGCACCTATTGAGAAAAATGTAACTATCCCAGGATACGAGGATGTAGAGGCCGGTATCGTAAAATGGCCATTGTCTGTTCTTCGAATCAGAAGCAAAGATGAAAAACGCCTGATTGAGCTGGCAGACCATGTACTGACAGTATGGAGAGGGTATACAGATGAATCGGCTTTCATCTATGCCAATACCGATGGAGAACCACACAATACCATCACACCGATCGCAAGAAAGGTCGGAGATGTCTATGAACTGGATCTGACTCTGAGAAACAACATTACAACCAAAGAACATCCCCTTGGAGTCTACCATCCACATGCACAATATCATAACATTAAAAAAGAAAATATCGGTTTGATCGAGGTTATGGGTCTTGCAGTATTGCCAGCCAGATTAAAAGAAGAATTGGAAATCTTAGCAGATTATCTTGTGAATAAAAAAGATATCAGAAGCAATGAAAAGATTGAAAAGCATGCCGAGTGGGCAGAACAATTTCTTCCAAAATACGATCATATTACAGAAGAAAATGTAATGGACATCCTGAAAAAAGAAGTGGGAATTACATTCACCCACGTACTCGAAGACGCAGGCGTATACAAATGCACACCAGAAGGAAGAGAGGCATTCCTGCGATTTGTTGCGGAATTGTAATGGTATTGGGGACGAAGAAAAGTGAGATAGTATCTCCTTCCTCGCCCCGTACCCATTCTGCTTATTCAAACATCCCCATCAAAATCCTATAACAAAGACCGGAACAGGGCAGCGATATCTTCCACGGAAGTCTCTTTTGGATTACCTGGGCGGCAGGCATCTGCATATGCGGATGCCGCCAGGAATGGAATATCTTCTTCTTTTACAATGTCTTTTAGATCTTTTGGAATTCCGACGTCTTCGGCCAGTTTCTTAACTGCATCGATGGCAGCTTTTCTGTATTCTTCCTGAGACATATTTTCGACACCTTCAACACCCATAGCGATTGCGATATCTCTATATTTAGTTCCAGTTGCTTCTGCATTGTATTCCATAACGGTTGGAAGCAAAATTGCGTTTGCAATTCCATGTGGAGTATCATATTTTGCGCCAAGTGTATGAGCCATGGAATGAACAATTCCAAGACCTACGTTGGAGAAGCCCATACCGGCAACATACTGTCCCAGAGCCATATCAGCACGTCCTTCAGGAGTATTTGCAACAGCACCTCTCAAAGAGCGGGAGATGATTTCAATAGCCTTGATGTGGAACATATCGGATAATTCCCATGCGCCAGCAGTAATGTATCCTTCGATGGCGTGTGTCAGAGCATCCATACCAGTTGCAGCGGTCAGTCCTTTTGGCATACTAGACATCATATCTGGATCAATAATTGCAATTACAGGGATATCATGTGGGTCAACACACACGAATTTTCTGCTTTTTTCAACATCTGTAATAACATAGTTAATAGTGACTTCGGCAGCAGTTCCAGCTGTAGTAGGAACTGCAATAATTGGAATAGATTTATTGGGTGTATTAACGGCACCTTCCAGACTTCTCACATCTTCATGCTCTGGGTTCGCAATGATAATGCCGACTGCTTTTGCAGTATCCATGGAGGAACCACCGCCAATAGCGATAATATAATCTGCATTAGATTTTTTGAAAGCTTCTACGCCTGTCTGAACATTTTCGATGGTTGGATTTGGTTTGATGTTGGAATAGAGTGTATATTCGAGATCATTTTGATCTAATACATTCAGTACTTTCTGGGTAACACCAAATTTTACGAGATCAGGATCCGAACATACAAAAGCTTTTTGGAATCCTCTGGTTTTAGCTTCGGTTGCAATGTCATTGATTGCACCAGCTCCGTGATAGGATGTCTCATTTAAAACAAACCTGTTTGACATAATGCATCTCTCCTTTATAATTGCTTTGTCATTATTATAACAATGTGCTGAAATCAAGAAAAGTTACAGAAAAAGCCACCTGTCACAAAAGTGACAAGTGGCTAAATGTGTAACGCATAGATCTAACAAATATCAGAAAATAATTCTTCCAAAGGTCTTGGAAGTGCGAGAATCAACAAATTGGCAATCTCTTCTGGTTCCATATTCATGTTTTTTCGCACCCATTCGACCGTCATATCAATCGAGCCGCGACAATACATTTCCAAGAGAAAGACAATCTCACGATTGGGGGATTTTCCGGTTTTTTCTTTAATTATATTGGTATAAAATTCCAGAATACATTCATAGTCATATTGCATCAGTGAATTGTAGTCACGGGATTGAAAGGCGGAAGTAAAGAAACGTTTTTCATTTTGAATAAACTGGAATTTCTTAATAAGCCCTTCTTTTAATGTGCAGCCGGAACCCATCTGACGAAAAGAACGATCGGCGAGCTGGCTAAAATGCCAGTTGACCAGATCATACTTGTCTTTAAAATTTCTATAAAAAGTTTGGCGTGTCATGCCACTGGTCTCGACAATCTCTTTTACAGTTATTTTGTCTAGTTGCTTTTTTTCCATTAGTTGTTTTAAAGAATCGATGAATCTATTTCGAGTTTTATCTAAGTTGTCCATTATGCATAATCTCCGATGTCAAAAATAATAAATCTAAAATCATTATAGGATTTTTGAAAAGGAAGTGCAATAAAAAGAGCATTATTTTGACGAAGGAATTCACAGAATAAACATAAAATCATCACATACTTTTCAAGGGATTCCCTTATATTGGTAGAAGATTTTGTTTGATAGGAGGAGAGACATTGATAGAAGTAAAGAATCTTACGAAGAGATATGGCAGGCATCTGGCAGTGGATCATCTGAATTTTACAGTGAAAAAAGGGCAGATCTATGGCTTTCTTGGACCAAATGGGGCTGGAAAATCAACTACAATGAACATTATGACAGGATATTTGGGAGCTACAGAAGGGCAGGTACTGATTAACGGGCATGATATTTTGAAAGAGCCTGAAGAGGCTAAAAGGTGTATTGGCTATCTGCCAGAGATGCCACCTCTGTATACAGAGATGACGGTAATGGAATATCTTCGATTTGCCGCAGAGTTGAAAAAGATACCGAAGAAAGAGAGAGAAGCACAGATCGGGGCAGTTATGAAACTTACGAAACTGCAGCCTGTGAAGGATCGTCTGATCAATAATCTATCCAAAGGATACAAGCAGAGAGTAGGGCTGGCACAGGCTATCTTAGGATTTCCAGAGATTATTATTCTGGATGAACCTACGGTAGGTCTGGATCCAAAGCAAATTATAGAGATTCGTGAACTGATTCGTAAACTCGCTAAGAATCATACGGTGATCCTAAGTTCGCATATTCTTGCTGAGGTAAGAGAAGTGTGTGATTATATTTTGATTATTGCAAATGGGCACCTTGTAGCGAGTGATACTCCTGAGAATCTGGAAAATCTGATGAGTGGGACGAATCATGTTGAGATAGAAGCAAAAGAGACGGAAGAAGCAGTAAAGAGAATTTTGAATAAGATACCGGAAATAAGAAAAATAAAATATAAAAAGACGGATCATCAGACCTTGATTGCGGAGATTGAAGTAAAGGGGCAGATAGATATCAGGGAGAAGCTCTTTTTTGCATTTGCCGGAGAAAAATTACCGCTTTTAACATTAAAACTGAATAAATCTTCATTAGAAGAGATTTTCCTTGAACTGACACAAGAAGGAAACAGTAGTAAGTTTAAGAAAGGGGATAAGAGACAATGAGGGCAATCTATAGACGAGAACTCAAATCCTATTTTCATTCCATGATAGGTTATGTATTTATCGCATTTTTAGTGGCATTTACCGGAGTGTATTTTATGGCATATAACCTGAATTATGGATACCCGTATTTTTCATATGTATTGTCTGCAACTATATTTATCTATCTAATTGCAATTCCGATTCTTACCATGCGAAGCTTTGCTGAGGAACGTAAGAACAAAACGGATCAGATGCTATTGACTGCTCCGGTTAGTTTGTTTCAAGTTGTAATGGGAAAATATCTGGCTATGGTAACTATTCTGTCGATTCCATGCGCGATTTATCTGATTTTTCCGCTGATTATTAAGACACAAGGGACAGCGTATATTGTGATTGATTATCTTTCTGTCTTTTTACTGTTTTTATTGGGATGTGTATATATTGCTATCGGGATGTTTATTTCCTCGTTGACGGAGAGTGTTATCATAGCAGCGATTGGGACGTTTGGAGTATTGATGGTGTTGTACCTTTGGAGTGGAATCCTGGATTTCCTTCCGACCTCTGCGCTGGCAAATATGCTTGGAATCATTGTGATTTTGTCCTGTGTGGTATTTGCTGTATGGCAGATGACGAAAAACTGGGTGATCAGTGTAGCGTTGGAACTGGCTGCAATGGTCGGATGTGTGATTACCTATATGATAAAGTCGACCCTGTTCGAGAGCCTGTTGTCTGAGATACTGGGAAAAGCAGATCTTACGAATGTATTTAATAGTGTGGCATCTAATCATCTTCTGGATGTAAGCGGAGTGATATTATATCTGACGCTCATTGCAGTATTCCTTTTCTTTACCATGCAGATGATACAGAAAAGACGTTGGAGTTAGGAGGAAATTATGCTGGAGAAAATAAAGAAGATTTTTAAAAGTGGGACTTCCAGGAATGGGAGTTACAGTGTTGGCATGATTGCACTGGTGATTGCGATTGCAGTTGTAATAAATCTAATAGCCGGACAGCTGCCAGAAAGTATTCGCAGTATTGATGTCAGCGACAATAAGATATATGAGATTTCAGATACAACAAAAGATTTGCTGAAAAAATTGGACCAGAAAATTTCCTTTCAGATATTTGCAGAGAAAGATTCCACAGATGAACGTATAAAAACGTTTCTTAAGAAATATGCTGAATTATCTGACAATATTGAAGTGGAATGGATTGATCCGGTATTGCATCCTTCTGAACTTACAGAAAACAATGTGGATTCAGATACGATCTTGATTACCGGCGAAAAGACAGGGAAAAGTACTTCTGTTTCCTTTGGGGATATTTTAGTGTATGATGAGTATTCCTATTATATGACGGGCAGTGTTTCTGCGACTGAATTTGACGGAGAAGGACAGCTTACCAGTGCTGTCAATTATGTGACCAGTGATACGACAAAAAAAATATATTATACGACAGGACATGGAGAGAATACATTCTCTACATCAGTATCAGATCTGCTGGGAAAGAATAACATGGCAGAAGAAGAGTTGAATCTGATGATGCAAGGTGAGATACCAGAGGATTGTGATCTGTTGTTTCTATATGCTCCAATGAAAGATATCACAGAAGATGAAAAGACGTTGATTGAAAATTACATGTCAAAAGGTGGAGATGTGTTCCTAATGCTGGGAGAGACAGATGATGCGACTCCGAATCTTGATACACTTCTTGAAGAATATGGCATAGAGTGTGAGGATGGCTATATTGCTGATATGCAGAGATGTTATCAGGGGAATTATTACTATATTTTTCCTCAGATCAATGGATCAGAAGAAATGATGAAAGGAATGTCTTCTGGAATGGTACTTTTGGTAAATGCACATGGATTTCATGTAACAGATCCCGCAAGAGAGACAATCACTGTGACATCACTCATGACTACATCTTCTGAGGCTTATGCTGTCACCGAAGATGAAGAAAAGAAGGGAACATATACGTTGGGAGCTGTCGCTGTTGAAAGTGTTGTAGCAGAGGATGAAGAAGACAGTGAAGAGACGAACAAGGAAAAAGATATGGAGAGCCGTCTTACAGTAATCTCTGCTGACAGTATGATCGATGCTCAGATTACAGATAGCTTTTCGACATTGGAGAACCTAGATTTATTCATGAATGCATTGTCTGCTAATTTTGATGATGTGCAGAATGTGGCAATTGAGCCAAAGAGTCTGGAAGTAACTTATAATACCATGCAGCATGCCGGAATTATAAGCCTGCTTGTGATTTTTGGAATTCCACTCATTATATTGGTGTTTGGATTCGTGCGTTGGTGGAAGAGAAGAAAAGCATAGCATAGGAAAGGAAAGATTCATGAAGCAGAAAAAAAGTATGTTAATATTAGTAGGAATTCTTGTGGCTTTAGCAATCTTGTATATTGGTCTTCGCTTCTGGAATCAGAAGAATTCCAGGGAAGAGGAAGAAAAGATTGCTGTCACCGAGGAAGTGAAATTGTCGGGATTGTCTTATACAGATGGGACAGATACTATGGCCTTCAAAAAAGAAGATGGAATATGGTATTATGAAGCAGATCAAGAGATTCCGATGAATCAGACTACAGTAGAGGATATTGTATCGAAAGTGGAGAATCTGTCAGCCGTTCGAGAGTTAGACAACCCAGATGATCTTGCGGATTATGGATTGGAGGAGCCTGCATATACCATTCGTTATACCACAGAAGACGAAGAAGAAAGCATTCTGTACATTGGAAATACTACTGGTGAAAATTATTATGTGACTATTAATGATACAAAGAAAGTGTATACGATTACCAGTGATTTGGTAACCAGCCTTCAATTTGATCTGTCTGGACTCGTAGAGAACGATTCAGTTCCGTCTATTGGAAGCGGTAATCTGAAAAAAGTAGAAGTTACAGAAGATGGAATGACCGATACATATGAAGAAGAAGGAGAGTTAGGAGAGCTGGCAGGTGGATTCGGGACCTTGTCTCTGACAGAATGTGTAGATTACCACGTAACAGAAGAAAAGCTTCTACAATACGGTCTGGACGAAGAAAACAGGATTACGGCAGTTGCAACTTATCAGGACTCTTCAACAGAAAAAGAAGAAACATTTAATATATATATTGGGAATGTGGAGGAATCTGGTACATATCGTTATATTATGGCAAAGGATTCCAAAATGGTATATCAGGTGAATAAAGATATTGTGAAAAATATGATTACAGTTGAAGAAAAGTAAAATGGGACGGGGATTTTTCAAAAACCCCCGTCCCCATATTGCTTGAAGATACTTTTTTGTGACGTGAAAATGGAATTATTAAAGTTAAAGATAAATGAAATAAAGCATACGACTGAGAAAAATGGAAGCATAGAATAGCCGAAGCTTTCTACGCCTACCAAAATTGCGGCTAACAATGTATTGGTTCCACTGCTGAAGACAGCAGCAAATCCCAGTGCAGCACCAAACATCGGATCTAATCCAAGCATTGGAGCAATCACATAACCGAGGCAGGAACCGATGGAAAAAAGTGGAGCAACCTCTCCGCCCATAAATCCAGAAGATAATGTCAGAATTGTGAGCAGCATCTTCAAAAGCCAGTCGTAAAAATATATGACATTTTCATCTCCACCAAAACAGAGAGCAGTCAGATTAGATCCTGTACCGCAATATCTTCCCTGATGAAGAAGTGCCATTAAGACGGCAAGAATAATGCCCATGATGATGGCTTTCTTCAATGGAGAAGAAAAAGCAAACATTAATTTCAATCGCATATAACGAAGAAGCAAGGCAAACAGAGATCCAACAACACCAAAGATCAGTCCCATAAGGGCGATTTTTAGAAGTAAAACAATATCATAATTTGAAGGATGGATGTTCAATGTGTCTAAAATATTGATGTAGAATTTGCGAAGTCCCAATGCACGGGAAGTATAGGCAGCACTCAAAGCGGCAACCGTTGCCGGAATCAGTGCGTGATATTCCAGCTTTCCGGCGACGAGGACTTCCAATGCAAAAAAGATGGCAGCAAGTGGTGTGCAGAATAATCCTGCAAATCCAGCAGCCATACCCGTGATCAGGAACATTTTCTGACTGTCCTTTATATTAGTTACTTTATCAATCAGGCGACCGACATTATTAGAGACAGCAGCTCCAATCTGTACCGCAACGCCTTCTCTTCCGGCGCTTCCGCCGAACAGATGAGTTATCCAGGTGGCAATCATTGACAGTGGAACCATCCGTATCGGAAGACCTACTTTATGACCAAAACCGACTTCAAAGACCAGCTTCATTCCTTTGTTGGCATTTTTTCCAAAGCGTTTATAGATCAGACAGATAAAGGCCCCTGCGGCTGGCAGAAATGGAAGAAGATACCAGAAGTATCGTTCTCTGATGGCGGTACATTTTAAAAGAATGGTTCCAAAAGCAGCATCAATAATACCTACCAGAATTCCAATGACCAGACCGGCAACTGCAAGTAAAAAGGTGTCTTTATAATATTTTGAAATATGTTTTATTAATGTTTTTAACACGGTGATAACCCTCATTCCTTGATATTCTCTCTATTTCATTATATCTTTCAGTAAAAAATGTGCAAGTATGATTTTTTGCTTGCAATCAGAAAATACATGTGATAACATATATAACAAATTTTAATTTATTAAAGTAAAGCGTTGAAAGAGACTCTGTTCTTTGGAACTTGACAGGAATGAGGCGTCACCGACTGAGAGCGCCCCTTGAGGAATAAGAACGATAGGGAACACTCTGGAGCAGACTGGTTGAACTTAAGTAGGTCAGTACGTTGGCGCACGTTACGCGTAAGAGAGGAACCTGATACAGGTTCAATGCGGGTGGTACCGCGGATAGCGAAGATGATATCCGTCCCGGAATACGTATGTATTCCGGGACGTTTTTTTGATATTTATCGGCTGTTCGTCCCGGGAAGAAAAGGAGGAAAAAAGCATGGATTATTTAACAGGAGTAAAACCAAAAGAAACGCTAGAAATCAGTGAATTGCTAGAACAGGTAAAACCTGGACAGAAAGTAAAAGTTAACGGTGCGGTTCATACAATCCGTGATATGGGCACAGTGGCTTTTGTAGTTCTGAGAAAAAGAGAAGGACTTCTTCAGGGAGTGTATGAAGAGGGAATTGCCAAATTTGATTTGAAAGATATCAAAGAAGCAGCAACGATAGAAGTAGAAGGTGTGTTGGAAGAGAATGAAAAGGCTCCGAATGGAATTGAGATTCGTATGGAGACGCTTCGTATCTTGAGTGAACCTGTTGATGAGATGATGCCTTTGGCTATTTCTAAATGGAAACTGAATACTTCTCTGGAAGCAAAACTTAACTATCGTTCGATAGCACTTCGTAATGTCAGAGAACGTGCCAAATTCAGAATTCAGGAGGGACTTACCAGAGCATTTAGAGATTTCTTGTATAGTCAGGGATTTACAGAGATTCATACACCAAAGATTGGAGCAAAAGGTGCAGAAGGCGGTGCCAACATCTTTAAACTGGAATATTTTCATAGACCGGCAGTACTTGCCCAGAGCCCACAGTTCTATAAACAGATGATGGTAGGAGTGTTTGACAGAGTGTTCGAGACGGCTCCTGTATTCCGTGCTGAGAAACATAATACCAAGCGCCATCTGAATGAATATACCAGTCTCGATTTTGAGATGGGGTATATTGACGGATTTGAAGATATTATGGCTATGGAGACTGGATATCTTCAATATGCTATGGAATTGTTAGAAAAAGAATATGCAAAGGAATTGAAAATATTAGGCGTTACGCTTCCAAAAGTTGACAAGATTCCGGCGGTTCGTTTCAGCGAAATCAAAGAAAAAGTTGCAAAGAAGTATCAGCACAAGATGAGAAATCCATTTGATCTGGAACCGGAAGAGGAACAATTGATCAGTCAGTATGCGAAAGAAGAATGGGGCAGTGATTTTGTATTTGTGACTCATTATCCGTCAAAGAAACGTCCGTTCTATGCAATGGATGATCCAGAGGATACCAGATATACTCTGAGTTTTGACCTTTTGTTCCGTGGTATGGAGATTACGACCGGCGGACAGCGTATTCACGATTACAAGATGCTGACAAATAAGATTGAGGCAAGGGGAATGTCTCAGGAGGGAATGGAACAGTATCTTGCAACATTCAAGCATGGAATGCCGCCACATGGTGGAATCGGAATCGGGCTGGAACGTCTGACAATGAAACTGATCGGGGAAGACAATGTAAGAGAGACCACATTGTTTCCACGAGATTTAAGCAGACTGGAACCATAGTATTTTAATAGGATAAAAGAAAAAGGGGCCAGGTATTCAAGAGAGGAAAGTATATGTTTGGAAGAAAATGTACGTTATGTGGGGGAAAGTTAGACAGAAGAGGGATCTGTACGGAGTGTGGACTGGATAATAACAAATCAGAAAAAAACTATCATGTCAATCAAAGCAGCTGTGATAACATGCCGATGACACATGTCCATGAAGATGAGAAAAAGCCTTCTTATGTTAAGAAGAATACACAGGATCGACAGGCCCAGAAGGTTCAGAAAAAGAAGAAGTCAAAGCGGCCCAGAATTATCGCTTTTGCAATGCTGATAATCATTGCGGGGATGATTATCTTCAGTGTTGTAAGTTATCTTATGCAGACTGTGCCTTTTGATTCCGATGACTCTTATTATACTGACTATGAATATGATCCATATGCAAGCCTGGATAAGGAGAATCCTGAGTCTGGGGATGAGGCAGAATATGAACTGTCTTCAGGGACTTATATTGTAGGGCTTCATATCCCGGCCGGTGATTATAAAGCAGTTGTTCAGTATGATTTTGATGCAGTCCAAGTGTCTGATTATGAAAATGGAATATATCTATATGAGTATGCGGGACAGGATGAAGAGAATTATCTGGATGATCTGCGGTTGTTTGATCATGCAATCCTGACCATATCATCTGAAACCAGCGTGACACTGAAAACAGAAAATGCACAGCCGCTCTCTGTAAATGGAATTGCAAATCCGGTCATAGATTCCTACGAAATCACAGATAGCAGAATCCGGACGGCAGGTGTGGATTTTGCTGCGGGAATATACGATCTGGAACTTCTGGAAGGGACAGGTGCGATTGATCTTGTGATCTATGCCGAAGATGGAAATGAATATAGTTATGAAAGCATCTATCTTGGTGAGGATCAGTCAGATGGTAAAGAGTATAAGTACATGGTAATTCCAGAAAACACCCAGATTACCTGTGAAGAAGGTATGAGACTTATAATGACCCCGAGCGAGACGATAGAATCGACAGATTATCTTGGCTTCTATACGAGATATTAAGGAGGAGAATTATGGCAAATAAAATATCAGATGAGACAATAGAATATGTTGGCATTTTGGCAAAGTTAGAATTGTCTGGTCAGGAAAAAGAAGATGCCAAGGCTGATATGGAAAAGATGTTGGATTATATTGATACATTGAATGAACTGGATACAGAGGGGATAGAACCAATGTCTCATGTATTTCCGGTCAATAATGTATTTCGAGAGGATGTTGTAGAAAATGGCGATGGCAGTATCGATACTCTTGCCAATGCACCACTTAAGAAAGACAACAGCTTTAAAGTACCGAAAACTATTGGATAGGAGGAAAACAGCAAAATGGATATTACAAGTTTGACAGCCGTAGAATTAGGAAAAAAGATAAAAGCAAAAGAAATATCTGTTGTGGATGCTGTGAAGGCTTCTATCGAACAGATTGAAAAAGTAGAAAAAGATGTCCACAGTTTTGTGACGATTGACCGAGAAGGTGCGCTCGAACGTGCCGAAGAAGTACAGAAGTTAATTGATGACGGAACATTGACAGGTCCACTGGCTGGTGTCCCGGTTGCTATTAAAGATAACATGTGCACAAAAGATATGCTGACGACTTGCAGTTCTAAGATCTTAGGTAATTTTAAACCGACATTTACTGCGGAAGCAGTGAGAAATCTTGAGAAGGCAGGAGCTGTAATTATTGGAAAGACGAACATGGATGAATTCGCCATGGGAAGTACTACCGAGACTTCTTATTATGGAGAGACAAAGAATCCATGGAATCTTAAACATGTTCCGGGGGGCTCGTCCGGTGGTTCCTGTGCAGCAGTGGCAGCAGAAGAATGTCCGTATGCATTAGGGTCTGATACGGGGGGTTCGATTCGTCAGCCGAGCTCTTTCTGTGGAGTTGTCGGAATAAAGCCAACTTATGGAACGGTATCCCGATATGGACTGATCGCTTATGGTTCTTCTCTGGATCAGATTGGACCAATTGCCAGAGATGTAACGGATTGCGCAACGATTCTGGAAGCTATCGCATCTCATGATCCAAAAGACAGTACTTCGATTGCACGGGAAAAATATGATTTTACCAGTGCACTGGTAGAAGATGTAAAAGGTATGAAGATTGGTATTCCAAAAGATTATTTTGGAGAAGGACTAGATCCCGAAGTAAAAGAAAAGATTCTGGATGCTGTGAAAGTACTGGAAGAAAAGGGAGCCATTGTAGAGGAATTTGATCTGAACCTTGTTCAATATGCAATCCCGGCATATTATGTCATTGCATCTGCAGAAGCAAGCTCTAATCTGTCACGTTTTGATGGCGTAAAGTACGGATACCGTACCGAGGAATATGAAGGACTTCATAATATGTACAAAAAAACACGTTCCGAAGGGTTCGGCCCAGAAGTAAAACGTAGGATCATGCTTGGATCATTCGTGTTAAGCTCCGGTTATTATGATGCATATTATCTGAAAGCATTAAGGACAAAAGCGTTGATCAAGCAGGAATTTGACAAGGCATTTGCGAAATATGATGTCATCATTGCACCGGCAGCGCCGACGACAGCTCCAGAACTTGGTAAGAGCTTAAGTGATCCGTTGAAAATGTATCTGGGTGATATCTATACGATTTCCGTTAATCTTGCAGGCCTTCCGGGAATCAGTCTCCCGGTAGGAACAGATTCCAAGGGACTTCCGATAGGAATGCAGATTATTGGAGATTGTTTTGAGGAAAATAAGATTATTCGTGCAGCATATACACTGGAACAGACCAGAACTTATGAGAGACCAGAACTTGTGAAAGGAGGCAGATAATTATGGCAAAACAGTATGAGACAGTCATCGGACTGGAAGTCCACGTAGAACTTGCAACCAAGACCAAGATCTTCTGCTCCTGCAGCACAGAGTTCGGAGGTGCGCCGAATACCCATACCTGTCCGGTATGTACCGGTATGCCAGGATCTCTTCCTGTTTTGAATAAGCAGGTTGTAGAGTATGCGATGGCTATTGGTCTGGCAACTAATTGTGACATTACAAAGGTATGTAAATTCGACCGTAAGAATTACTTTTATCCTGATAACCCACAGAATTATCAGATTTCTCAGTTGTATCTTCCGATTGCAAGAAATGGTTATGTTGAGATAGAAGTGGGAGATACGAAGAAGAAAGTCCGCATCCATGAGATGCATATGGAAGAGGATGCCGGAAAACTGATCCATGATGAATGGGATGACACTTCTCTGGTAGATTATAACCGAAGTGGTGTTCCGTTGGTAGAGATCGTATCAGAGCCAGATATGCGTTCCGCAGATGAAGTCATTGCTTATCTGGAAAAATTGCGTATGATCATCCAGTATCTGGGAGCATCCGATTGCAAATTGCAGGAAGGTTCCATGAGAGCGGATGTGAATTTGTCTGTCAGAGAAGTCGGAACAGAAAAGTTCGGAACCAGAACGGAGATGAAGAATCTGAATTCATTCAAGGCCATAGCAAGAGCTATCGAAGGAGAGCGGGAACGTCAGATTGAACTTCTGGAAGACGGCAAAGAGGTGGTGCAGGAGACCAGAAGGTGGGATGATAATAAGGAATCTTCACATGCAATGCGCTCCAAAGAGGATGCGCAGGATTATCGTTATTTTCCAGAACCCGATCTGGTGCCGATCGTGATCAGCGATGAGTGGATTGAGAAGATCAGATCCCAGCAGCCGGAATTCCGTACGGAAAAACTGGAAAGATACAAGAAAGAATTCGATATTCCACAGTATGACGCTGAGATCATTACCGGCTCAAAGCATATGGCAGATATCTTTGAAGCAACAACCGCCATATGCAAGAAACCGAAGAAGGTATCGAACTGGCTGATGGTGGAGACTTTACGTCTATTGAAAGATAACGATATGGAGCCGGAAGATATTCGGTTCTCACCGGAAAATCTTGCAAAACTGATCGAGCTGACAGAAGCAGGAACCATTAATAGTTCTGTCGCAAAAGATGTGTTCGAAAAGATATTTGCAGAAGACATTGATCCGGAGAAATATGTAGAGGAACATGGACTGAAGACTGTCAATGATGAAGGTGCTCTGCAGGAAGTTCTGGAAAAAGTCATTGCAGATAATCCGCAGGCAGTAGCTGATTATAAAGGCGGCAAAGAAAAGGCTCTTGGAGCTCTTGTCGGACAGACCATGAAGGCCATGAAAGGAAAGGCCAATCCTGGAATGGTGAATCAGAAGTTAAAAGAGATGTTAAGTTAATATTAGACAAGGTTATCTGCCTGTGTTACAATTGTACCGGAGAGAAATACCATCGGTGTACAGAGATGTCTGTACACCGATGTTGTTGACAAAATACATATTCAGAAAAGGAGAGGTCATATGGGAGGATTTTTTGGTGTAGCATCAAAAAGGGACTGTGTTCTGGAGCTTTTTTATGGAGTAGATTATCATTCACATCTTGGAACAAGACGAGGAGGAATGGCAACTTATGGGGAAGAAGGTTTTAACCGTGCCATTCATAATATTGAGAACTCCCCGTTTCGTACAAAGTTTGACCGAGATGTCAGCGAGATGAAGGGACATCTTGGAATTGGCTGTATCTCAGATTTTGAACCACAGCCATTATTGATTCGTTCAAAACTTGGAAGTTTTGCAATTACAACGGTAGGAAAAGTGAATAATTATGATGAATTATTGAATCGTTTGTATGAAAGTGCAAATTCTCACTTCCAGGAGATGACGAATGGACAGATCAATGTCACAGAATTGATGGCAGCATTGATCTGTGAAAAAGATTCTATCTTAGAAGGAATCAAATATGTTCAGGAGCTGGTAGACGGTTCTATGACGATGTTGGTTATGACAAAGGATGGAATCTATGCGGCCAGAGACCGTTATGGGCGGACTCCGTTGGTGATCGGTCATAAGGACGATGCTTATTGTGTATCTTTTGAAAGTCATGCATATATCAATCTTGGATATACAGATTATAAAGAACTGGGACCTGCAGAAATTGTTTATATTACACCGGAAGGTGTTGAAGTATTAAGTGAACCACAGAAAGAGATGAAGATCTGTTCATTCCTGTGGGTATATTATGGCTATCCGACCTCATCTTATGAAGGTGTCAATGTAGAAGAGATGCGTTACAAATGCGGAAGCATGCTGGCAAAAAGAGATGGAGATTCCGTGCATCCGGATATCGTGGCAGGAGTTCCGGATTCTGGTATCGCCCATGCAATTGGATATGCCAATGAATCGGGGATTCCGTATGCAAGACCATTTATCAAATACACGCCTACCTGGCCAAGATCATTTATGCCGACGAATCAGAGCCAGCGTAATCTGATCGCGCGTATGAAACTGATTCCGGTTCATGCATTGATTGAGAATAAGAAGCTCTTATTGATTGATGACTCCATTGTACGTGGAACACAGTTGAGAGAGACGACGGAATTCTTGTATCAGAGTGGAGCTAAAGAGGTACATGTCCGTCCGGCATGTCCGCCGATCATGTACGGCTGTAAGTATCTGAACTTTTCCCGTTCCAAATCAGAGATGGAACTGATCGCCAGACAGATGATCAAGAAACGGGAAGGGGAAGATGTCCCTAAGGAAGTATTAGAAGAATACTCCAATCCGTGCAGCTGCAAATATGCACAGATGATTGAAGATATCCGCAAGCAGCAGAATTTTACAACACTTCGATATCACCGACTGGACGACTTGTTAGCATCTATCGGAATTGAACCATGTAAAGTATGCACCTATTGCTTTGATGGAAAAGAATAGAATAAGATGTTGTATGATAAAATGACTCATGGCAAAACAGCTATGAGTTATTTTTTTACTCTAATTTTTAGATTTCTTTAAGAATTGTTTTATAAATCAACATTTTTCTTTCCTTATTGTACGTGATATAATAAATACAATAATTCATTTTCGGAGGTATGGTATGGGTGAATTTGTCTCATTAGAGAATGTAAAAAAGATATATAAGATGGGAGAAGTTGAGATTATGGCGGCAGCCGGAATCGATTTTCAGATAGAGCGAGGGGAATTCGCGGTTGTTGTCGGACCCAGCGGTGCCGGTAAGACGACAGTCTTAAATATCCTTGGAGGAATGGATACAGCGACATCGGGGAAGGTTATGGTGGATGGAGAGGATATTGCCAGATATTCCCAGAGGCAGTTGACGGCATACCGGCGGGATGACATTGGTTTCGTTTTTCAGTTTTATAATCTGATTCCGAATCTGACGGCATTGGAAAATGTAGAATTAGCACTTCAGATCTGTAAGGATCCCATGGACGCGGCAGAAGTATTAAGAGAAGTGGGGCTGGGCGAAAGGCTTGATAACTTCCCGGCACAACTGTCTGGAGGGGAACAGCAGAGAGTGTCTATAGCCCGTGCACTGGCAAAGAATCCGAAGCTGTTGTTGTGTGATGAGCCGACAGGAGCATTGGATTACAATACGGGAAAATCCATTTTGAAACTTCTGCAGGATACCTGCAGAGAGAAAGGGATGACGGTTATTCTGATTACGCATAATCAGGCAATCGCACCGATGGCAGACCGGGTCATTAAGATTAAGAATGGAAAAGTATCCGATGTGGTGATAAATGAACATCCGGTATCGGTAGAGACAATCGAGTGGTAGGAATCATTTTTCTAGAGGAATAGCAATGAAAGTATTAGTACTGTGCGGAAGTCCGCATAAAGATGGAACAACTAATGCATTGGACTTCGACAGGAATGTTTATAAAAAGTTTATAATTTTAACAGAATTGTTAGCACTCTTTTTGAAAGAGTGCTAATTTTCTATTGACATTTAAATTTATCGGTATTATCATATCTTTTGAGCAAAACAAACGGGATATTCCCTGTTTCAAAAATATATAGAAAATAATCTAAAATAATAATAGGAGTGGTGAAGATGGAAGCAAAAAAAGGAAGTTTATCAATCAGTAGTGAGAACATATTCCCAATTATCAAGAAATGGGTTTATTCAGATCATGACATTTTTGTCCGTGAGATGGTATCTAATGGATGTGATGCGATCACTAAGCTGAAAAAATTAGATATGATGGGTGAATACCAACTGCCGGATGATTATAAACCATCCATTCAGGTAGAAGTAAACCCGGAAGAAAAGACCCTGAAATTCACAGATAATGGTCTTGGTATGACTGCAGAAGAAGTGGAAGAATATATCACACAGATTGCATTTTCCGGAGCAACAGAGTTTCTGGAGAAATACAAAGACAAGACAACCGAAGATGATATGATCGGTCACTTCGGACTTGGATTCTATTCCGCATTCATGGTAGCAGATGAAGTCCATATTGATACTCTTTCTTATAAAGAAGGTGCGACTCCAGTACACTGGGTAAGCAACGGCGGTACAGAGTATGAGATGGAAGACGGGAATAAAGAAACTGTAGGTTCAACGATGACATTGTATCTGAATGAAGACAGTCTGGAATTCGCGAATGAATATCGTATGAGAGAAGTCATTGAGAAATACTGTTCTTTCATGCCGGTAGAGATTTTCCTGGCAAAAGAGAATGCTGAGCCGGAATATGAGACCATCGATGAGGCAGATCTGAAAGAAGACGATGTTGTCATTGAACACATCCATGAAGATGCCAAGATGGAAGAGAAGGAAAATGAAGATGGCGAAAAAGAAATGGTAGAGGTTGAACCGGCAAAAGAGAAAGTTAAGATTCAGAAACGCCCGGTTCCTTTGAATGATATTCATCCACTTTGGACAAAACATCCAAACGAATGTACTGATGAGGAGTATCAGGAATTCTACCGTAAGGTATTCATGGATTATAAAGAGCCTCTGTTCTGGATTCACTTGAATATGGATTATCCGTTTAACTTAAAGGGAATCCTGTACTTCCCAAGAATCAACACAGAGTATGATTCTATCGAAGGAACGATCAAGTTATATAACAATCAGGTATTTATTGCAGATAATATTAAGGAAGTTATCCCTGAATTCCTCATGGTATTGAAGGGAGTCATTGATTGCCCGGATCTGCCATTGAATGTATCACGTAGTGCATTACAGAACGATGGATTTGTTAATAAGATTGCAGATTACATTTCCAAAAAGGTTGCAGATAAGCTTTCTGGCATGTGCAAGACCAAGAGAGATGAGTATGAAAAATACTGGGATGACATCAGTCCATTTATCAAGTTTGGTTGCTTAAAAGATGAAAAATTCTGTGACAAGATGAAGGATGCCGTTCTCTTTAAGAACATTGATGGAAAGTACCTGACATTAAAAGACTGCATTGAAGAAAATGGCGGAGAAGTCGTTGAACCAAATGACAAGAAAGAGGATGCTGACAGTGCAGAGAATACAGATGAAAATAACGTAGAAGAGATTAAGACTACCATCTACTATGTAACGGATGAGATTCAGCAGAGCCAGTATATCAATATGTTCCGTAAGCAGGGCCAGGATGCAGTTATCTTAGGACATAACATCGACTCTCCATTTATTACACAGTTAGAACAGCGCAATCCAAAGATTCGCTTCCAGAGAATTGACGCCGATGTGACAGAACATATTAAGGAAGAAGTGGCTGAAGAAGATAAGGAATCATTTAAGACAATTTCTGACAGCCTGATTGAAATCTTCCGCAAAGAACTTGGAAACGATAAGCTGGATGTCAAGATTGAGAAATTAAAAGATGATAAAGTTGCTTCTATGATTACCCTGTCTGAGCAGAATCGCCGTATGCAGGAAATGATGAAGATGTACGGTATGAGCGGCATGGATATGGGCGGAGATACGACCCTGATACTGAATGCAAACCATCCACTGGTAAAATACGTGGTAGATAACAAAGAAAATGAAAACGTATCTATCATCTGCAAGCAGTTGTATGATCTTGCAATGCTGGCACACAAGCCACTGAATCCAGACGAAATGACTGCATTTGTAGAGAGAAGTAATGAGATCATGATGATGCTGACGAAGTAAGAGAATTCAATATTAAGTTATAGAATAGCCGTTACTGGACTTTGACGAGAGCAGGACGGCTATTTTTTGCTGTCATTATTCAATCATCTCTGCCAGCAATGTCTGTACATATTCATCCCATTCGTGCTCCAGTGTCTTGTCCAGTGTAAAGGTATGCATGGAGATCCCGGTAATGCACTGCAGGGTAGAACCATCATAATGGAAGTTCAGATAGAGTCCCTGGATCTCTTCCGGGCGATAACCGTCAAGCTGATGATACGCAAGAAAGTCAGCAAAGGTTTCCTGGGCAAGGGAGAGAACGATTTTAAAATTCAATGGGGTACGTTTGCCGCGGATGATACTGAAGCAATATTCGCGAACATCCTTCCAATAAGCATAAGACCGTTCAGGGGCTTCATCATAGAAGTCTTTGTGAAGGTATCCGTCGATGGTGAATTTATTAAAGGTTGTAATCTCGCTTTCGATAAAAGAGAACCGGTCGAAGGTATCTTTTAAGAGTAGATGAGACATACAGGATTTGGCTGATAATGTGAATATATTCATATGAAAAACTCCTTTTTGACTTTGGTTAATAGTATAGCATATGTTTGACTTTTATAGGGAAAAACAGTACAATATCTTTGAACTGTTTTTATAGGGAGAGCACAGTTAACGTGAAAAAAGAGAACAAAAGAAAATCTGTAAAAATTGAAGAAAAAGACCATGTTCTGCGCATTGCAGTGACTGTCGTGATTGCACTGCTCATTGTCGGTGCGATTATTGTTGTGGTAAGGCTTATGAATCCAAAGGCAGATACAGAAGCTGGAATTCAGAGACTTCATCAGATGGAGAAGACGGATGTAAGTGAAGTGGACAGGCAGATTCAGGAGCTGGAAAAAGCAGAACAGGAAGCAGATGAAGAGTGGGCCAGCCGGCCGGCCAGTGAGAAATTTGCCAATGCTTTTGTAATCGGTGACTCAGTGACACAGGGATTATATGAATATGGTGTATTGAATCAGGAAAATGTTCAGGCAGACAGAGGAGCCGGGGTATGTGATTCAGAAGTCAACAAGATAGAAGAGCATCTGACGAAGGCAATTGAGTTACAACCACAGGTATTGTTTCTTGCGTATGGGATGAATGATATTGAAGCATCCAGAGGGGATGTAGATCTTTTTATAGAAAAATATAAGAGTGTGTTGGATAGATTAAGAGAGGCTTTGCCGGATACTCGTATATATGTAAACAGTATCCTTCCGGTTCAACAGTTTGTGATAGACAATAATGAGTGGTATGGCAATATTACGGAGTTTAACGAAGAACTGGAAAAACTGTGTGAAGAGGAAGATGTGATATTTATTGATAATACGGATCTGGTAAAGGAAGAGTATTATTCGGAAGATGGAATCCATATGGCACCGGATTATTATACAGAATGGGTAGATCATATGGCGGAGGTTGCAAAATTATAATGAAAAAGCACAGGATAGATTTGCTGAATATATTGAAATATGCGATGGTGATCGTTCTTCTTGTTTATATCGGATTCTTGCTGTCACAAGAAGGCGGCAAAGATGTCTCGGTAAAAACGATACGCGAGAATATTCTGGCGGTCACTGAAACAAAAGGGATGACCAAAGGAACTACGCAGGATTTGAAGAAGTATTATGGCTTGAATGCTAATGATTATGAGGGAGTAATGCTGTATGTCCCGAATGATGTTATGAGTGTCAATGAGATTCTGGTCATTAAGCTTAAGGATAAATCACAGGCTGAGAATGTTGAAAAAGCTATTCAGAAGCGCCTGCATACGCAGAAGAACAGTTTTGAAGGATATGGAGCAGAGCAGACAAAGCTGATTAATTCGGCGGTGACAGACAGCAGAGGATATTATGTGTTATTAGCGATATCGAAGGATGCGGATCAGATATATGAAGCATTCAGAAAGAGCATATAGAGAAGGAAACATACAGGATGTTATTTAGCAGTATTGTATTTTTATTTACGTTTTTACCAATTGTGTTGATTTTATATTATCTGGTACCAAGACAGCTTAAGAACGCTGTTTTGCTTTTCGCAAGTCTGATATTTTATGCATGGGGAGAACCGGTCTATATATTTTTGATGATATTTTCCATTCTGTTTAATTATGTCAGTGGGCTGGATATTGCGAGAAACCTTCAGAACCGACGCGCGGCAAAGAAAAGTCTGGTGTTTAATCTGGTGGTAAATCTATGCGTTCTGGGATTCTTTAAATACGAAGGATTTGTGTTAGACAGTCTGAATGCAGTACTCCCGGTTCAGATACCATATCAGGAACTGGCTTTGCCGATCGGCATTTCTTTTTATACATTTCAGATATTGTCCTATATTATAGATGTTTATCGAGGTAATGTAAAGGTGCAGAAGAATCTTATGGATTTTGCACTGTATGTTACGATGTTCCCACAATTAATTGCCGGGCCAATCGTAAAGTATTCCGATATAGAGAGACAGCTTCATGTCAGAAAAGAATCCTGGGGAAAGTTTGGGGAAGGAACGATGTTTTTTATTCGCGGCCTTTCAAAAAAGGTGCTGCTTGCCAATACGATAGGAATGGTGCACACAGAAGTCTTAACTTTACAGCAGGGAAAGGTTTCCGTTTTAACGGCATGGCTTGGGTGCCTGGCGTATACATTTCAGATATATTTTGATTTTAGCGGATATTCAGATATGGCTATTGGTCTTGGGAAAATGTTTGGATTTGAATTCCTGAAGAACTTCAATTATCCTTATATTTCCAAAAGTATTACGGAATTCTGGCGCAGATGGCATATTTCTCTTGGAACATGGTTTCGGGAATATCTCTATATCCCTCTGGGAGGAAATCGTGTCAACGTCGCGAAACACATTCGCAATTTATTGATCGTCTGGCTTCTTACAGGACTTTGGCATGGTGCTGCCTGGAATTTTGTTGTCTGGGGAGTCTATTATGGAGTGATCTTGATTATAGAGAAATATTTTCTGGGTGCGATTTTGGAAAAATTACCCAACATAGTAAAACGTATCTATAGCATTCTGCTGGTAATGATTGGATGGGTATTCTTCTTTAGCCCAAGTCTTGGAGGAGCGGCTGATTATCTAAAAGTAATGTTTGGAGCAGGTGCCCATGGACTGGTAGATCAGGAGAGCCTGTATCTTTTGAAAACGAATCTCATATCGTGGGTTGTACTGATACTGGGATCTACTCCGGTTGTTCATCGTACCTATGAGCAGATCATGCGTAGAATGGATGGCAAGAGTGTTGTTGTAAATTGTGTGGTGTATGCACTTTTATTTTTGTTGTGTGTGGCATATCTGGTGACAGAGACATACAATCCATTCTTGTATTTTAGATTTTAGGAGCAGTTATGGAACAGAAAGACAGTAAGAAGAAAAAACTGCATAAGAAGAAAATGACAGCCATGACATTCCTGGGAATTCTGGTATTGATCTGTCTGATGAATCTGATTTCCCAAGATAAGGAATTCTCAGAGAAAGAGAATCGGATGCTGGAGCAGAAGCCAGAGTTTACATTAAGTAGACTTGAAAGCGGAAGATTCATGGAACAGTATGAATCATACAAATCAGATCAGTTTGTGGGAAGAGACTTTTGGGTATCCCTCAAGAGTCATGTAGATCTGATTGTCGGAAGAAGAGAGTCAAATGGTGTATTCAAAGGGAAGGATCATTATCTTCTGGAGGATATTGCCAGGCCGGATGAAGAACAGATGCAGCAGAATATCGAAGCAATCCAAGCGTTCGAGAATACTTATAATGATATTCCAATGTATATGATGCTCGTGCCAAATGCTGCAAATATTCTGGAAGATAAGCTTCCGCAATTCGCGGTAACAGAGGATCAGAATCAGATTTTTCTGGAAATACAGAAGTCACTGGAAGATCAGCTGACCTGGGTGGATGTAAGTAAAGTGTTAAAAGCTCACAAAAAAGAGAATATATATTATCATACAGATCATCACTGGACGACATTGGGAGCATATTATGCCTATCAGACACTGATAGATGCCATGAAACTGGATTCATCCAAAGCACCAGAATTAAAGGCATATGCAGTAACCAATGAATTTAACGGGACGTTATCTTCTACCAGTGGGTATGAGATGGGATATGAAGAGCCAATTTATATCTATACATCAGAAGATGAAGGAGCAGGGCCGCAGATTGTGGTGAACTATGTAGAAGAGAAGCGTAAGACCGCAACCTTGTATGATGCATCTAAGTTGGAGGAAAAGGACAAATATGCATTGTTCCTTGGAGGTAACTATGGGACAGTTGATATTCGGACAACTGCAGATACCACAGATCGTTTGCTGTTGTTCAAGGATTCTTATGCGAACTGTCTGATCCCGTTCCTGACTCCATATTATCGCGAGATCATCGTGATTGATCCACGGTATTATTATGGGGATATTCATGAAATTATGGAAGAAAATAAGATTACTAGTGTACTCTTTTTGTATAATGGAAATACCTTTGTAGAAGATAATAGTATCAGTGGAGTATTGCAAAATGGTGAGACTGAATAAATATCTAAGTGATGCCGGTGTATGTTCCAGAAGAGAGGCTGACCGATTGATTGAGAGCGGTCGAGTGACCGTTGATGGGAAAATGGCAAGTCCTGGAACAAAAGTAGAGCCGGGACAGGAAGTACGGATTGGAAAGAAAGTAATTAAAAATCATACAGAAAAGATAGTCCTGGCGGTAAACAAACCTGCCGGGATTGTTTGTACAGAAGATAAAAAAGAAAAAAAGAATATTATTCGTTATCTGAACTACCCTGTGCGAGTGACTTATGCCGGACGTCTGGATAAGGACTCGGAGGGACTTCTGATCATGACCAATGACGGAGACTTGATCAATGGAATGATGCGGGCGAGATACGGGCATGAAAAAGAGTATAAAGTTACAGTAAATCAACCGATTACGGATGAATTTGTGTATAAAATGGCATCGGGTGTGAGGATTATTGACCGAGAGAAAAAAATGGATGTTATCACACGTCCATGTAAAGTGGAGAAGATAGGGAAATATACATTTTCAATAATATTGACCCAGGGATTGAACCGTCAGATCCGCAGAATGTGTGATGCTTTGGGGTATAAGGTGACCAGACTGGTTAGAGTAAGAATTATGAATGTAAAACTTGGCGGCCTGAAAACAGGTGCTGTAAGAAAATTGACAGAGCAGGAGTTAAAAGAATTATATGAACAAGTCAAAGAAAGCCAGGATGCAGGAACTGGTAGAATTATTGAATAATGCGAGCCGTGCATATTATCAGGAAGCAGAAGAAATCATGAGTAACTATGAGTATGAC
Source organism: Bariatricus sp. SGI.161 (assembly GCF_050313695.1). Classification (NCBI taxonomy): domain Bacteria; kingdom Bacillati; phylum Bacillota; class Clostridia; order Lachnospirales; family Lachnospiraceae; genus Bariatricus; species Bariatricus sp. SGI.161. The sequence goes on along the minus strand of NZ_JBNPLX010000025.1, from coordinate 5,893 downwards.
CAGTTATATGATGAACTGCAAGAACTGGAGCAAGAATTAGGCATTACGTTATCTAACAGTCCTACAGTAAATGTCGGATATGAAGTGTTAAGCGAGTTGCCGAAAGAACGGCATGAAAGTCCGATGCTATCTTTAGATAAGACGAAAGATGTGGAAGAACTGAAGAGATTTGTGGGCAATCAGAAGGCTTTGATGTCGTGGAAGATGGATGGATTGACGATTGTCCTTACTTATCGGGAGGGAAGATTGTATAAAGCAGTTACCCGAGGAAATGGTGAAGTAGGTGAAGTCATTACCAATAATGCCAAAGTGTTCAAAAATATTCCTCTTCAGATCGCATATCAGGGAGAATTAATTTTGCGTGGTGAAGCCATTATCGGATATCGGGATTTTGAGAGAATCAACGAGGCAATTGAAGATGTAGATGCAAGGTACAAAAATCCGCGTAATCTTTGCAGTGGTTCTGTTCGTCAGTTGAATAACGAGATTACAGCGAAGCGAAACGTTAAGTTTTATGCATTTACCCTTGTGCAGGCAGAAAATGTGAATTTTCATAATTCCAGAGCTTGTCAGATGAACTGGCTGAAAGAACAGGGATTCGAGGTGGTGGAATTCCATGAGGTGACTTCGGACACAGTAGAGCAGGAAGTTATTAAATTTTCAGAAAAAATTGCCGAGAATGATTTTCCATCCGATGGACTTGTGTTAGTATATGATGATATAGCGTACGGTCAGTCCCTGGGGCGAACTTCCAAGTTTCCAAGAGATTCATACGCCTTTAAGTGGGCGGATGAAGTCCGTGAGACGAAGCTTCTCGAGATTGAGTGGAGTCCTTCCAGAACGGGGCTGATTAATCCGGTCGCTATCTTTGAACCAGTGGAATTAGAGGGAACGACGGTAAGTCGCGCAAGTGTCCATAATATCAGCATCATGGAAGAACTGGAATTAGGAATTGGAGATACCATAGAAGTATATAAAGCGAACATGATTATTCCACAGATCGCAAGGAATCTGACACGCAGCGGGGTGAAGGATATTCCTGCACAGTGCCCGGTCTGTCAGGGAAAAACGGAGATTCGACAGGTCAGTAATGCCAGAGCACTCTATTGCACGAATCCAGAATGTCAGGCAAAACACGTAAAATCATTTGCTTTGTTTGTCAGTAGAGATGCTTTGAATATAGAGGGGTTATCTGAAGCAACACTGGAGAAATTTATCGCATTAGGTTATATCAAGGAATATGCAGATATATTTCATCTTGATCGTTATCAGGAAGAGATACAGACGTTGGATGGATTTGGCAAAAAATCATATCAGAATCTGATCGCAAGTATAGAGAAGGCCAGAACAACAACACTGCCAAGAGTCATCTATGCACTTGGGATTGCCAATATCGGTCTTGCGAATGCGAAGATGATCTGTAAGGAATTTCAGTATGATGTAGAAGCGATGCTTCAGGCTACGACCGAAGATCTCGGTGCAATATCAGGAGTAGGAGAAGTGATTGCAAGGGCATTCGTAGATTATTTTTCCGCAGAACGTCATGTAAAGCAATTGAGAGATCTGTTGGCAGAGTTAGATATTCCGAAGGAAGAGGCAGAATCAGGGAAACAGATATTTGCAGGAGTGAATTTTGTGATTACTGGAAGTGTCGAACATTTTGCAAATCGTGGAGAAGTAAAAGAATTGATAGAAAGTCTTGGCGGCAAGGTGACTGGTTCCGTTACTTCTAAGACCAATTATTTGATTAATAATGATGTGACATCTACATCATCCAAGAATAAGAAAGCCAATGAACTTGGAATTCCAATCATATCGGAAGAGATGTTCCTGAATATGATACGGAAAGATCAGGAAGGCTAGAAAGAGGGAAATAACATGTCTGAACAGGATAATAAGAATGATATTGAAAAGGTAGAGGCTACAGTGGAAGATGTAGAGAATACCAAAGACCATGAGGATGAATATGAGAAGATCTGCTTTGTCTGCAGACGCCCAGAGAGTATTACGGGCAAGATGATCGATCTGCCGAATGGAATCTGTGTATGTAATGATTGTATGCAGAAGAGCTTTGATGCTATGACGAGTGGACAGATTGATTTCAGTCAGTTGATGAATATGCCGGGAGTGCAGATCCTGAATATGGCAGATCTGGAACAGGCCGTTCCAAAGAAGCAAAAAATAAAGAAGAAAAAAGAGGGAGAGGAGAGAAAGCCTCTGATTGACATTCAGAATATACCTGCTCCTCATAAGATTAAAGCCAAATTAGATGATTATGTGGTTGGTCAGGAATATGCGAAAAAAGCGATGTCTGTAGCAGTCTATAATCATTATAAGCGTGTGGCAACGGATACGATGGATGAGATTGAGATTGAGAAGTCCAATATGTTGATGATCGGACCTACAGGTTCTGGTAAGACTTATCTGGTCAAGACACTGGCAAAATTATTGGATGTGCCGCTTGCGATTACAGATGCTACATCTCTGACAGAAGCAGGGTATATAGGAGATGATATTGAAAGCGTGGTATCCAAGCTTCTGGCGGCCGCAGATAATGATGTGGAGAAGGCGGAGCAGGGAATTATCTTTATCGATGAGATTGATAAGATTGCGAAGAAGAAAAATACCAGTCAGAGAGATGTCAGTGGTGAATCTGTACAGCAAGGAATGCTGAAACTTCTGGAAGGAAGCGATGTTGAAGTTCCGGTGGGAGCAAACAGTAAAAATGCGATGGTGCCATTGACTACGGTAAATACAAAGAATATCCTCTTCATCTGTGGCGGAGCATTCCCGGATCTGGAAGGAATTATTAAAGAACGTCTGACGAAGCAAGCGACGATTGGATTCGGTGCAGATCTGAAAGATAAATATAATAACGATAAGAATATTCTGAGTAAAGTGACGACAGAGGATCTGCGAAACTTCGGAATGATTCCAGAATTTCTGGGACGTCTTCCAATCGTCTTCACCCTTCAGGGGTTAAATGAAGAGATGATGGTCAAGATCTTAAAAGAACCTAAGAATGCGATCTTGAAGCAATACCAGAAACTTCTGGCGTTGGATGAAGTGAAACTTGAATTTGATGACGGAGCTCTGCAGGCAATTGCCAAAAAAGCGATGGAGAAAGATACTGGCGCCAGGGCACTTCGGGCAATCATCGAAGAATTTATGCTGGATATTATGTATGAGATTCCAAAGGATGACAGTATTGGTCAGGTCATTATTACAAAGGAATACATAGAAGGAACCGGCGGACCGATCATTATGCTAAGAGGTCAGGAGGTCGCAAGAATAGAATAATCAGAAGAATACCTCATATATTTTATAAAAAGTATATGGGGTATTTTTATGAACAGAGAAGAATGTAGAGAGAGGATCCTCTCACAAGATTATCGGGATTTTCTCGTGCCGTTCTATCGCGGGGAAGAGACTCTGAATGTACAGACAGAAGATGCATGTGTCCAGAATGCAGATTTTGGTTATCGTGTAATCTATGCTGATCATACGCTTCTGAAACCGCTGAATTATAGTAATTACTGGTATAACTCGATACCAAATTGTTATTCTCTTCTTGATATGGAGGCTTTGAATGCTGCCGGAATCAGTGCAGTACAAAATTATCCTACCCTGCAGCTGATGGGAAGTCAGATTATGATTGGATTTGTGGATACAGGAATTGATTATCGTAATTCGGTATTCCGGAATATTGATGGCTCTACAAGGATTGCAGGAATTTGGGATCAGACAATTCAGACCGGAAATCTTCCGGAGAACTTAGACTATGGAAGTGAATATACAGAAGATATGATCAATGAAGCTCTTCGTACGGAAGATCCTCTAGAGGTTGTTCCCAGCATGGATGAAGATGGACATGGAACCTTTCTTGCAAGTGTTGCAGCTGGTAGTGCGGATGTGCCCAATCGCTTTCTTGGCGCTGCGCCAGAGGCGTCAATCGGTGTAGTAAAATTAAAGCCAGCCAAGAATTATCTGAAAGAATTCTATGCGGTACGTCAGGATGCAGTTTGCTTTCAGGAAAATGATATTATGTTGGGAATGAAATATTTAAATCAATTGGCAAATAAAAAAAATATGCCGTTGGTTATATGTGTGGCCTTGGGAACGAATTTCGGCGGACACAATGGTACGACCCTTTTGTCATCCATGATTGATATATATGCTTCTATTTTGAACCGAAGTGTGGTGATCGGAACGGGAAATGAGGCAGTACAGAGGCATCATTATTATCATCAATTTCAGAGTATGAATGAGCAGACAGATGTTGAATTACGTGTAGGTTCTGGTGTAGGAGCGTTTGCAGCAGAGCTTTGGACGACACTTCCCAATGTAATGACCATCTCTATCACATCGCCGACGGGAGAACGCACAGGGCACATATCATTGAGGCAAGGCTATACTTATAGTGTCAATTTTATATTTGATAAGACAGAAGTGAATGTGGAGTACAGATTATTATTGGAAAATAATGATTCCCAGCTGATATTTCTTCGATTCAGGAACCCTTCTGCCGGAATCTGGACCATTAATGTGGAACCTGTACAGATGTTGGAGGGAGAATTTCATATATGGCTTCCAGTCGAGGAATTTCTGGCAGGTGAGGTGTATTTTCTTGAAGCAAATCCAGACACGACGCTGACGGAACCCGGAACAAGCAGAAATGCTATGACTGTAGCATACTATAATGGGAGGGAGAATGGAGTTGATATTAATTCTGGAAGAGGTTATACTAGAGATGGATTAATAAAACCAGATTATGCGGTGCCTGGAGTCGAGGTAACCGGAGCTGGGTTGAATGGAAGTTTTGTAACCAGAACAGGATCTAGTGTAGCGACAGGAATTGCTGCGGGAGCAGCAGCACTTTTGATGGAATGGATCTTAGAACAGCCGGAAGCGCGGGGAGTGAATTCCAGTCAGATAAGGAATATTATTCTTCTTGGAACAGATCAGCGTGCGATGGTAGAATATCCGAATCGAGAGTGGGGATATGGAACGATGAATCTATTCCAGTCGTTGGATACGCTCAGACGGTTAAAATGATGGCAGGATTCAGAAGATAAGAAGGAGACGATGAATATGGCAGATTTTTTTGAAGATTTAGGAAAGAAAATATCAGATGTAGCAGGCGAGATTGGGAAAAAGACAGAAGATACTCTGGAAATCCAAAAGATTAAAAGTAATGTACGTTCGTTAAAACGTGCGAATGAAAGAGATCTGATGGACATTGGACGTATGGTATATGACAAATTCCAGAAGGGTGAAGTCGCAGACACTGATTACATTACTTTGTGCGAAGAGATTGAAAAGCGCGAAGAAGAGATGGAAAAGCAGGAAGAAGAGATTGTAAGAATCAAAGAGGGTATGTAGATGCTTTCATGGATGACAGGGCTGTTTGCCGGTTTGCTTGGATTGGATGAACTGTTCAAACAGTATGTAGAAGAGAATCTGGAACATGGCGAACAGAAAGAATTTTGCGGTGGAAAGCTAGTTGTCCGCAAGGTCTATAACAGAGGATTCCTGTTGAATGCATTAGACCATCATCCAAAGGTCGTAAAAGGAGCTTCTGCTTTTGCCGGGCTGTCACTTTTGGGATATGATATCTTTGCTTTCTTGAGAAGAGGCCATTATCTGGAAAAGTTAGGCCTTGCTATTGCAAGTGCAGGTGCGGCAAGTAATATATTTGACCGACTGGTAAGAGGAAAAGTCATTGATTATATAGGTTTTCGTGTGGAAAATTCGTTTTTGGCGAAGCTGACGGCTAATCTTGGAGATTTCTATCTTGCAATTGGAGCATTCCTTACTGCGATAGGTAATATAAGAAAATAAAACACAGGCGGCATGATGCAATCGGTATTGCATCGTGGCGCCTGTGTTGTTA